>NZ_JBFBMD010000025.1:0-62303 GCF_040686915.1 Rhodococcus sp. NPDC077669
GATCCATCACTACAATCACCACCGACCCCACACAGGCATCGGCGGCAAGTCACCCATCGAGCGACTGACCGTCCACAACGTCCCCGAGAAGAACACCTAGCTCCCACCAGCCGACGGTCGAGGTGCGGGTCGGCGACGTACCTGCCGTCGCCGAGGAGGTGGTGTTGTCCGCTGCACTGATCCGCGGTCTCGTCGTCACGGCCCTTCGGTCCATCGACCGCGGCGAGCCGGCACTCGTCGTGGCCGAGAATCATCTCGCAGCGGCATACCACCGTGCCCGCATGGATGGATTGACCGGCGTCGGAGTGGATCCGAGCACCGGGAAACCGGTGTCGGCATCGAGTCTGCTCCGATCGCTCGTCCGCTACGTGGAACCGGCGCTGACCAGCACAGGCGACCTCCGCTGCGTGCAGACTTCTCTCGAACGGTTGACGCACCTCGGGAACGGCGCGCAACGCCAACGCCGGATCTTCTCGCGCAATGCAGACGCAGCCGCCGTCGCTGCTCACGCAGCCCGTTTCACTACTGCCGAGTGGAACTCGCCGGTGGCACGGGACGCGGGTTGATCGCGGTGGCCGGCCTCGTCTGCAGGCGGCCGTGCCCGCGCCGCGACAATCGACCGATTCCAGGAAACGATCGACGATGCGACCGAAGGTGGTTATCGTGAAAGCCATGGCAAGCACTTCCGCCAGCATGCTTCGTGACGCCGGACTGAGGGTGACGCGTCCCCGAGAGTTGGTTCTCGATATCGTTGATGCACAACCGCATTCCGATACCGACACCATCTTGCGACTGGCGCGCGCCACCCTGCCCACGGTCTCGAAGCAGGCCGTGTACGACGTGCTCGATGCGTTGACTGCATCGGGTTTGGTTCGTCGTATCCGTCTCGCGGGTCACTCGGCACGTTACGAAACCAGAGTGGCAGACAATCATCACCACATCGTCTGCCGTTCCTGTGGTTTCATCGTCGACGCCGACTGCGCCACCGGTGAGCCACCGTGTGCACGACCCGCCCGAGATCACGGTTTCGTCCTCGACGAGGCCGAGGTGACCTACTGGGGAACGTGCCCCAGTTGTGCATCCGACCGATCGATCGCAGCCCGCGATCGTCCATCCACAATGCCCATCGGAAAGGACAATTCGTGACCTCCGACGCACGCCCACCCCACTCCGCCACCGAGACCGCCAGCACCAGCGAGAGCGAGAATCCGGTCATCGAGTCGCCGAAGCCCAAGGCGCACGCACCGCTGACGAACAAGGACTGGTGGCCGGAGCAGATGGACCTGTCCATCCTGCATGCGCATACCTCCAAATCGAACCCGTTCGGCGAAAAGCTGGACTACAAAGCGGAATTCGAGAAGCTCGACGTGGACGAGCTCAAAGCCGACGTCATCTCGGTGATGACCACTTCGAAAGATTGGTGGCCGGCCGACTACGGCCACTACGGCGGACTCTTCATTCGTATGAGCTGGCACGCCGCCGGCACCTACCGCACGTTCGACGGACGAGGCGGTGGGGGTCAGGGCGCGCAACGCTTTGCGCCACTGAACAGTTGGCCGGACAACGCCAACCTGGACAAGGCGCGTCGGTTGCTGTGGCCGGTCAAGCAGAAGTACGGCAACAAGATTTCGTGGGCCGATCTGCTGGTGTTCGCCGGTAACGCGGCGCTCGAGTCCATGGGGTTCGAGACGTTCGGATTCGGCTTCGGTCGGGAGGACATCTGGGAACCGGAAGAGGTCTTCTGGGGTCCCGAGGATCAGTGGCTGGGCACCGACAAGCGATACTCCGGCGAACGGGAGCTCTCCAAGCCCCTCGGTGCCACCACCATGGGCTTGATCTACGTCAATCCCGAAGGCCCCGAGGGAGAGCCGGATCCGGTGGCCGCGGCCCACGACATCCGGGAAACCTTCGCGCGGATGGCGATGAACGACGAGGAGACGGCGGCACTCATCGTCGGTGGACACAGCTTCGGTAAGACACACGGAGCCGGACCGGCCGACAAGATCGGGCCGGAACCCGAGGGTGCCCCCATCGAACAGCAGGGCCTCGGCTGGAAGAACGGTTACGGCAAGGGCAAGGCCGAGGACCAGATCACCAGCGGGCTCGAGGTGGTCTGGACGGAGACTCCGACGCAGTGGGGTAACGGCTACCTGAAGAATCTCTACGGATACGAGTGGGAGCTCACGAAGAGCCCCGCCGGCGCGTGGCAGTTCACTGCCAAGGACGGTGCCGGTGCGGGCACGATTCCCGATCCGTTCGGCGGTCCGGGCCGTGCCCCCACGATGCTCGTCACCGACATCTCCATGCGGGCAGATCCGGCGTACGAGAAGATCACTCGGAGGTGGTTGGATCACCCCGAGAAGCTCTCGCTCGCGTTCGCCAAGGCGTGGTACAAGTTGCTGCACCGCGATATGGGACCGGTGTCCCGGTACCTCGGGCCGTGGGTTCCCGAACCTCAGCTGTGGCAGGACCCGGTTCCATCGCCGCACGGTGACCTGATCGACGAGGCGGACGCATCTGCGTTGAAGTCGGCGATCCTCGGCTCGGGCTCGACGATCGCTCAGCTCATCGGTGTCGCGTGGTCGTCGGTCAGCAGCTTCCGAGTCACCGATTACCGCGGCGGTGCCAACGGCGCTCGGGTTCGGCTCGAGCCACAGAAGAGTTGGGAGGCAAACGAACCCGAGGTCCTCCGCGAGGTGCTCGCAATCTTGGACGGTATACGCGAAAAGTTCGAGGGCTCAGCGGCCGGTGACAAGAAGGTCTCGCTCGCCGACGTCATCGTGCTGGCCGGCAATGCGGCCGTCGAGAAGGCCGCACGCGACGCCGGTTACGAGGTGACCGTCCCGTTCCGGCCGGGTCGCACCGACGCGACGCAGGAGCAGACCGACGTCGAATCGTTCTCGGTACTCGAGCCACGAGCCGACGGGTTCCGCAACTACGTGGCTGCAGGGGAGAGCACTCCCGAGCAGGTGTTGTTCCTCGATCGCGCCTACATGCTGAATCTGACTGCGCCCGAGATGACAGTTCTTCTCGGCGGTCTTCGAGCCTTGGGGGCCAACCACGGTGGTTCGAGCCATGGAGTGTTCACCGATCGCCCCGGAGTTCTGAGCAACGATTTCTTCGTCAATCTGCTCGACTCCGACACCGAATGGGCGACGAGTGAGGACGGCACCTACGTCGGCACGGATCGTGGCTCCGGCAGCCAGAAGTGGACAGCGACATCGATCGACCTGGTGTTCGGGTCCCATTCACAACTGCGAGCGCTGTCGGAGGTGTACGCCCAGGCCGACAACGGTGGCAAGTTCGTCGACGACTTCGTGGCCGCGTGGGCGAAGCTGGCAGACAACGATCGATTCGACATCCGGTAGCGCGGAGCCGATCACCGGGTGAGCCAGATGCGCCTTCTGGCAATGGCTTTGATTCGCGTCACCATGACAGGGCTGAGGCCGAACTCGCCGAACACGCTGCCGGGGTCGCGGTCGAGGATCTCCAGCACGGTGCGGTAGTAGTCCTGAGTCGACATCGCGAAGGCGGACCGGATTTCGTCGTCCGGTCCGCCTCCGTGGTTGACCCATCTCAGGGCGAAGTCGATCATGGCGCGGTCTGTGTCGGAGTAGAACGCTACCGGTCGCTCTGCCCCCGCAGAGATACGTCGATTCGGCATAACACACCTCCTGGAACTGACTGTCGATCCGAAATTAGCACTGCTCGCGAACACGTGCCAAGGGTCCGGTATCTGCGATAAGGACCCGAATATCGGTCGTAAGCCCCGTGTTTGGACTGCCGTCGTGCGTGGAAGTCGATACACAGCTCGGCGTACGCGCCCGGGCCGTGCGGTCGAGCCAGGGGCCGGAGGTTCAACCCCTGCAGCCTCCGGCCCCGCGCCCACAGAACCAGTCGCTGAAACAATCCGGCGAACACCTTCGACGAATCAGGTACGGAGAGTGTGTGATGGACACCGATGCAGAACAGCGTCTACCGACCGAGGCCGACGCCTCCTCGGTAGGAAGATTGCCGACCTGGCACAGACGTACGACATCGCGATCGGCACCGCCGAATCGCTGACCGCCGGAAATCTCGCGGCCATGCTCGGCAAGGCACCGTCCTCGGGGCAGTGGTACCGCGGCGGAATCGTCGCGTACCACGAGAGCGTGAAGCACACTCTGCTCGAGGTCCCCGACGGCCCGGTCGTCAGCGAACAGGCCGCGACGGCGATGGCTCGATCGACGGCGTCGCTGGTCGGCGCACATCTGACGATCGCCGTCACCGGCGAAGCCGGGCCGCAGAGCCAGGAAGACCAACCACCGGGGACGGTGTGGGCAGCGGTGTACGACCGTGGCGACGTGAGCACCGAATGCAAGCACTTCGACGGTGAACCGGAAGAAGTTCTGGCCCGGACCATGGCGTTTTCCCTCGATACCCTGCTGCGCCACGCGCGGAAACGGGCCCACGGGTAGCTGACGCCGGGGGAGTGCAGACAACTGTTCGTCAACGAGATCGGAGCGCAGTATGAGTACCGATTCCAGTATCCGAAGCCGTATTCAGCACGAGCTGGGTGTTCGGCCGTCGATCGATCCCGACGAGGAAATCCGCCGCCGGGTCGGTTTCCTCGCCGATTATTTGAGGGTCAGTGGCACAGCGGGTTTCGTGCTCGGCATCAGCGGGGGACAGGACAGCACCCTGGCCGGAAAGCTCGCTCGGCTGGCCGTTCGCGAGGCCGCGGAACTCGGTAACCAGGCCACATTCGTCGCGGTGCGTCTGCCGTACGGAACTCAGGCGGACGAAGCCGACGCCGTCGTCGCACTCGACTTCATCGAGCCGGACCGGACGGTCACTGTCGATATCCGCGACGCCGTCGACGCCTCGGCGCGCTCGGCCGCCTCGGCGCTGGATACTCCGCGTATCGCGGACTTCGTACGGGGCAACATCAAGGCGCGCGAACGCATGATCGCGCAGTACACGATCGCCGGCCAGGAGAATCTTCTGGTGGTGGGTACCGATCACGCGGCCGAGGCGGTGACGGGCTTCTTCACCAAATACGGTGACGGAGGCGCGGACGTCACTCCGCTGAGCGGTCTCACCAAAAGCCAAGGTGCGCAGCTCTTGCGGCACCTGAACGCACCGGAATCGACGTGGCGCAAAGTGCCGACAGCAGACCTGGAGGACGACCGTCCCGCGCTCCCGGACGAACAAGCACTCGGCGTCACCTACGCACAGATCGACGCATACCTGCAGGGCGGACCCGTCGACGACGATGCGGTGGACACCATCGAGCGCTGGTTCGACAAGACCCGGCACAAGCGCGCCATGCCGGTGGGGCCGGACGATCGGTGGTGGCGCACGGCCGTCGACTGCCGGCCCTGAGGCACCGTCGACGAGACGTTATCGACGGCGGTGGATCCGGGGCAGTAGGAACCAGAACGCGACGGCCGTCGACGCCACGACAGCGGCCGCGGGGGCTGCGGCGCGCACACCGAGCACTATCTCGAACGTCAGGGCGGCAGCACCCACCAGTGTCACTCCCAACATGGCGAGACCGCTGATGGCGAGTATGTTGCCGACGCGCACTATGACCCCTATTGCACGCTGCCGGAACAGGAGTCGGTGCATGCTGACGGGAGCCACCAACAGGATCGTCGCAAGCATCGACGCCGACACCGTCGTCAGATAGACCACGTGGCCGGCCGTGGACAGCCCGTCGAAGCGGGCCTGGAACGGCAAGGTCATCAAGAACCCGGTCAGAAGTTGTACACCGGTCTGTACGACACGGAGTTCCTGTAGCAACGACGACCAATTGCGATCCAACTGCTGAGTGGGAGTTTCGTTGCGCGCTTTGTCGTTCCACGCACGGTGGTCCTCGTCCTCGTCCTCGTCCTCGTCACCCGTCGTCATCGACCAAGACTAGTGCGATCTCGACGGGTAGGCGGTGGAAATCGGACCGGTTCACGCAGTGTGTACATCCGCGGTCGACGTGCCGGTCGCACACTCTGGACACCCGGCACCGGACTCGGACGAGCCCGATGCTCCGGTTACGGACTTCGTCAGCGACGAACCGACGGACTCGAGGGCCGAATCGATATCGGTGAAAATCGGAATCGCAGCATCGAGTCCGACCAGATGCATCGGCCGCCCCGTGGTCGGCCCGGATGCGACCACCACCAACGAGGTTGAGCAGCATGCCTTTCGGCGAGCTGCGAGAAGCACGCTCATGCCGACGGAGGCCAGGAAGGACACCCCCGAAAGATCGACGATCACGGCTGCCGGCGCTGCCGTGACCGCTTGTTCGATGTGGTGGGCGAGATCGGACGCGGTCGCGAGATCCACTTCTCCGTTGACCCGCAGAACAATTGCGTTGTCATGGTGTTCGCTGGCGATGCCGAGCCCGAGCAACTCGTTGTGTTTCATAGGGGGTCACCGTCCTTACCCTGTGCAGTGGCATGTCCGTCGAACAGCGCACTGCGGCGTAACCGAGACCGGCAAGGATTGCAGAACCGAGGCGAACCCGGTGCGAGCGGCGCTGTCGACTGCGGGCAGGGGCTACACCACGCTGTCCGAATCATACCCACTGTTCGTTTCTTCGTGCAGGCCGGTTCGAGAGTTCGAATGTTCGGCAACCGACTCGATCATCGCCGACGCAATCTCGCTGACCTTGATGTTTCTGTTCTGCGACTGCTCGGACAGCAGGGCGAACGCGTCGTCGGCGGAGATTCCGCGCATCGCCATGATGATTCCTTTCGCCTGGTCGATGTCAGCTCTCGTTTTCATCGCTGTCCGCAGGCCGGTGATTTCTCGTTCGGCCGACCGGGCGCGCTCGGTGATCGCGATGACGGTCTCGATCGAGGTGGCGAGCAGGGCCACCGAGACCTCGTCGAGTGGGTCGAAGCCGTCGGCACCCGTCCCGTAGATGTTCAGCGACCCGTGGCGGTGCTCGTCGGGCGTCAGCGGGGCCGACAAATAGCTGTGGACGCCCAGATCGGCCACTGCGGCAGCGAAGCGAGGCCAGCGAGCTACTGCCTCGTGCGCCTGTGCGCGAACCATACGTCCGCTGCGGATGGCGTGCAGGCAGGGGCCTTGACCAGCGCGATACTGGTCGGAATCGATGTCGTGCACAGCGGGGTCGGTGGACGCCACGGTTCGCGGTCGGCCGGTGTCGTCGAGCATGGTGATGCCGACGAGATCCGCGTCGGGAACCACGGCTGCGACCTCGGAGCACACGGCTTGAAGAACGGCATCGACGTCGGCACCGGTCAGGATCTTCCCCTTGATTCGGCGCAACGCTTGGATGTATTGCCCGATCCGGGCGAACGCCGAACCCGAGGCGTCCGGTGCGTCGTGAAGACGGTCGTCTTCGATGGAAAAGTCACTCATCTGGTGGGCTCGTTTCGGTCGGGCCCCCGCATGGACAGCAGGCAGCCACTCGTCAACTCCCGGCCCCGACTCGACCGAACGGGGTCATAATATACAGAGCCTCGCGGGTGCATTCGCACCTGTCCCGAGCGCACGCCCGCGGCCCCGCCGAACGCAGGGGTGGTCGCATCCAGGCCCGAGTCGGGGTATCCTACACAGTGATTGGGTGGAGACCACGCCCGCAGAATCGACTGCGGTACGAACCACGATCTTCCCCTGCCACAGTCTTCGATCTGTGGAGGTCAATGCCCATGATTCCCGAATCCTCGTCGTTTTCGATGTCCGTCGACCGCGGAGACGACGGCCCCATCGTCGTCTCGGTGCAGGGCGCACTCGAGATCCCCGGCAATACCCGCCTGTTGGCAGACTGCCTGGCGGGGTCCGTGCTCGCCTACCGACCGATGGTGGTCGACCTGGTCGGTGTCACCGAGATCGGTGATGCCGCAACCACGTACATCGTCGACGCGGCCCATCGGCTGTTGTGCCGTGGGTTTCGCCTCACCGTCGTCCTGGCCTCCTCCGCTGCCGACCGTAATGTGCGACGGCTCAGCGAACGTGTGCACGTCGAGCGTGCCGGCTCGCTCGGTCGGGTCGTCGGCGCGGCGACGACGCCTTCGCGACCTCGAGTCGCTGCAGTGGACGCACTGCAGGGGACTTACCTGTAGGTCGATAGCACCGCGGCCCTCGTGCGGACGGTGCTGCGGAAAGCCGTGTGTACCCGGATGTTCCGCCGGTGTCCGTCGTCGAGGCGTGAAGAAGTCGCGGTCCCGGCCTGTGTATCGAGTTCTAAACCCTTGCAGTGCAATGTGTTTGCTGCGAATTTCGGCGGGTAGCCGGATCGAGTCACCTGCTCGAACTTCGACCCGAACTGGAGTCCCTATGTTCCGACACACCGACTACCTACAATTCGATGCCAAGCCCGAGAAGCCGGATCCTGTGTACGCACACAAGCTTCAGGAGCTCATCGGTGGTGCATTCGGCGAGATGACCGTGACCATGCAGTATCTGTTCCAAGGCTGGAACTGTCGCATGGAGGGCAAGTACAAGGACCTGATCATGGACATCGCGACCGAAGAAATGGGTCACGTGGAGATGCTGGCCACCATGGTCGCTCGTCTGCTCGAAGGTGCACCGGCCACCGAGTCGACCAAAGCCGCTGCTACCGATCCCGTGGTAGCGGCAGTGATGGGCGGCATGGACCCGCAGCAGGCGATCGTGTCCGGCGGCGGTGCGCTCCCGGCGGATTCCAACGGCTATCCGTGGAACGGTCGGTACATCATCGCCAGTGGCAACCTGCTCGCAGATTTTCGTGCGAACGTTGCCGCCGAGGCGCAGGGGCGGCTGCAGACCGCGCGTCTGTACAACATGACCGACGACCCGGGCGTCAAGGCCATGCTGCAGTTCAATCTCGCTCGCGATACGCACCATCAGAACCTGTGGCTCGCTGCCATCGAAGAGCTGCAAGCCGACGGACTCGAGGACGTCGTAGCACCGAGTGCACTTCTCGACGAGGAGGCATCCGAGCACGCAACCGATCTGTGGCACCTCTCGGACGGTGAGTTCTCCTCGACCGGTGGCTGGGCGAATCGGCTTGCGCCCGACGGCAAACGGCAGATGGGGTTCCTCGCCGATCCGCAGCCTCTGGGCGGGAAGGCATCCGCGCCTGCACCCGATCCGAAGTTGTACGCGACGTACGACGGGGCCAAGGGAGATCCCGCGTCGGCCGCACTGGGTACCGAGAAGGGCGTCATGGGGAAGATCAAGGACGCCCTGGATCCCGACGAGAAGTAGGCCCGAACTCCCTGTGCCGCACAGCAGTTGCGACGCGAATATCGCGTCGCAACTGCTGCGGTCAGCTGACTACGTCCCGCAGAACGTTCGGAACCCTGCGCTGAAGTCGACGGGCGCGGGTCCGGCGTACTGCGACAGCTCATCCCGACCGTCGAACGGATTCGTCACGACCGACAACAAGCGGTCGAAGGGCGCGAGGTCGCCCTCGGTCGCTGCCGCCAGCGCCGCGTCGACCATGTGGTTTCGAGGAATGTACGCGGGGTTCACTCGGTCCATGGCGTCCGAGACGGACCGGAGGTCGTGGCCCCGCTCGAGCACCGCTGCGCGCCATCGTTCGAGCCACGGTGCAGCTGCCTCGTGCGGTACGAGTGACGCAAAATCTGCGTCGTTGCCCCGCAGATTTTCCGCCAACGCGCGGAAGGTCAGGGTCCAGTCGGCACGATGATCCCGCAGAAGCACGTGCAGTTCGTCGAGGAGACTGCCGTCCGGTTCGATCGCATCGAGGCCGAGCTTGGCGGCCATCAGGTTCTCGTAGTGCTGTCGGTAGCGATCACCGTAGGAGTCCAACACCGTCGTCAGCGCGCTGATGGCGCGGTCCGGAACCGAATCGACCAGCGGCAGTAGTGTTTCGCCGAATCGTGCCAGGTTCCAACCCAGGACGGCGGGTTGGTTGCCGTACGCGTAGCGGCCGCCGTGATCGATCGAGCTGAAGACCGTTGCAGGATCGTAGGCGTCGATGAACGCGCACGGCCCGTAGTCGATCGTCTCACCGGAGATCGTCGTGTTGTCGGTGTTCATGACGCCGTGCACGAAGCCGACGGACATCCACTGCGCCACCAACTGCGCTTGCTTGTCGACGACGGCCTCGAAGAATGCGAGGTATCGACTCTCCGCGCCCTCTGCCGGGAGTTCGGCAAGCTCGGGATAATGACGCGCGATGGCGTAGTCGGCCAGGCTGTGTGCGAGGCCCTCGCGGCGGGCCGCGAACTCGAAGGTACCTACGCGCAGGTGGCTCGAGGCAACCCGAGCCAGCACTGCGCCGGGCTGCGGACCTGCCTCTCGAACCACCTGCTCACCCGTCGTGACGACGGCCAACGACCGAGTGGTCGGGATGTGCAGAGCCCGCATGGCCTCGCTGATCAGGTACTCGCGCAGCATCGCACTCACCACCGCGCGCCCGTCTCCGCCGCGGGAGAACGGCGTGGCACCGGAGCCCTTGAGATGCAGATCGACTCGTCGGCCGTGTTCGTCGTGCAGCTCGCCCACAAGTAGTGCTCGACCGTCGCCCAGCAACGGCACGAATCCGCCGAACTGATGACCGGCGTACGCCATCGCCGAGGGGGTCGAATCGGCCGGTGCGAGAGCCCCGGACAACACGCCTGCGCCCTGCTCGGAGCGCAGCATCGACGGGTCGAGCCCCAGTGACCTGGCGAGGTTCTCGTTGAGGATCAGCACCCGCGGATCCGGTGCAGGTGCGCCCTGCCACGGCACCGTGAAGCCGGGAACGTCGTCCACCAACGTTGACTCCAGTCCCCATGACGATGGGACCGATGAAGGCGGGTTGTCGGACGCAGCTACCGGTCCCGTCGCGAATTCACTCATACTCCAGGGGTACCACGAGATCGGGTAATCACACCGATCTGCGTGGAATCACGACTCGGCACCTGCCCCGCGTCCACTCAGTCCGTCTGAGCCTGTGGCCGGTTCTGTGTGATGCAGTGAATTCCGCCCCCGCGGGCGAAGAGTGGCCGAGCGTCGACGGTGACGACGGTGCGGCCCGGGTATGCCGCCGACAGAATGGCAGCAGCCTCTTCGTCCGCGGGATCGCCGTAGCTGCAGGCGATCACACCGTCGTTGACGACGTAGTGGTTGATGTAGCTGTAATCGACGAAGCCCTCCTCGTCGCGGAGAATCTCCGGTGCCGGAACTTTCACGATGGTCCATTTCTCACCGCGTGCGTCTGTGCTGTTCTCGAAGATCTCGAACACGGCCTTGCTGATGTCGTGATCGGGGTGTTCGGGATTGCGTTGGTCGTGCACCAGAACGACGCCGGGCGAGGGGATGGCAGCGACGATGTCGACGTGGCCTCGGGTTCCGAACTCGTCCGCGTCACGGGTGAGTCCACGAGGAAGCCAGATCACCGTGGTGGCGCCGATCGTGCGGGCAAGTTCGGCCTCGACATCGGCCTTCGACAGCGTGGGATTGCGACCGGGATCGAGTTGTACCGTCTCGGTGACGAGAACCGTTCCCAGTCCGTCCACCTGAATACCGCCGCCCTCGTTGACGATCGGTGAATCGATCATCTCGGCACCGGACTTCTCGACGACGAGCGCGCCGATCTTCGAGTCCTTGTCCCAGCGCGCCCAGTCCTGCGCGCCCCAGCCGTTGAACACCCAGTCGACGCCGCCGACACGGCCGTCCTCGGACAGCACGAACGTGGGCCCGATGTCGCGCATCCAGGCGTCGTTCAACGGTGCCTCGAGGATGTCGATGGGGAAAGCGCTCTCGAAAGTCAGATACGTGCGTGCGACGGCACTTTCGGCGGGGTCGACGACGACGGTGACCGGCTCGAATCGTGCGACGGCTCGCGCGACCTCGGCCCACGTGGTGCGAGCCTCGTGGTGCTCCTCGGGCGTGTCACCGAGCGAATACCCCTCGCACGGATAGGCCATCCACGTCCGTTCGTGCCGAGCGCCTTCCGCTGGCATCCGCCACTGCATCACTGCCTCCCACGCGCAGCGGCGGGCATGTCGTGGCCGATTGTCGACACGATGTCCGCGGCGGTGCGGTGACCCATGCGGATTGCGCCGTCGACGTGTTGGTAGCCCTCCGCGGCGATGTCGGAGCAGGAGAAGTGAATCGGGCCGACGGGGGTGCGGCTGTCCTTGCCGTAGCGGTGCAGACCCCCCAGATCGAAGCTGGCCGCGTACGCACCACGGGTCCATTCTTCCGAACCCCAGTCCGACTCGTAGTAGACGACCGGCTCGGTTGCCTTGGGCCCCAGGTAATGTGCGATCGATTCGAGGATCTTCGCGCGGCGCTCCTGCTCGTCGAGCTCGAACATCGCGTCTGCCTTGGCGTCGGACACGAAGCCGACCAGTGTTCCGCGGCTGTCCTGATGGTTGGTGTTGTCGTACACCTCCTGCACGATCTCGGAGGCACCGAAGCCGGTCCCCGACAGCCCGTCCTCGCGCCAGAACGGGGTGTCGTAGACGGCATGGACTTTGATCACCAGTCCGAGGGACTGATGCTGGTGCATCTGATGCTGGCGACGCGGGAGTGGCGGGTCGTAGGAGATACGCAAGTACAGGTTCGGCGGAACGGCGAGAACGACCCGCTTGGCGTGTACCTCGATGTCGCCGTCGGCGAATACTGTTGCGCCGTCGGAGTTCCACCGCACCGTTCGCACCGGCGCGGCGAGGATGACGTCGTCGCCGAGGGCGGCCGCCATGCGGATCGACACCTGCTGCATGCCACCGACGACGCGCTTGTCGAGGATGAAGTTCTCGTCTACCAAGTGCGAGAACGATCCCGCCGATGCGGCCATCAAGACTGCTTGCAGTGCCGAGAACGCGTGCGCAGGTTTGGTGAGCATGCCACCGGCGATGAACATGCCGATGTTTCCTCGTGCCTCGGCATCGTCGGACTCACGAATCAGCCACTGCTCGAACGAGATCGTGTCCAGTTCACGCGCCAGCGGGTGCGCCCACGGCTCCTCGGGGCCGACCTGGGCGGCCAAGTCGTCGAGCAGTGCGACGAGTCGGTCCATCTCTTTCTCGGTCGTCTCGTCGACGGGGAACGAGTCACCCGAGTAACGGGTGCGCTCGCCCGCGGCGGAGATGTAGACGGACTCGCCCTCGCGGTATCGGTCGAACGTCTCGAGGCCGAGCTCACCGATCAGCGCGATGAGAGATTCCTGATCGGGTGAGACCCACTGACCGCCGATTTCGAGGCTCGCACCGTCGATGGTGTTCGTCCAGGTACGTCCTCCGACGCGGTCACGCGCTTCCAGCACGGCGACGGACAATCCTGCTTTGCGGAGCTCGGTTGCTGCGGCCAGGCCGGAAGGGCCGGCCCCGACGATAGCGACGTCGCGTTCCAGAGTGGGCACTGTCGGGCTCCTTTGGTTGCATTACTGCTGATTCGGCCGTGCGATCTCGATTCTGTCCGGGATCGGCCCGAAAGCACACGCGACGAATTGGCTACTCCCGCGAGATCGCACGCTACATTTCGGCCAACAGGTCCTGTGCTCTCCGTCGTCGCGACGGCACCCCGGTGACCCGGCCTAGGGCTGGGCTTTGCTGAATTCTTCGGACCCGGCTTTTTCCGCGCGTGACCGTTCTGCGCTGTGCTGGCGCCGGAGCATTTCTCGGTGGCCGTACGTAGCGTTGAGGATGTCGCTGCGATCGGACACCGACGAGCCCACTGCTCCAGCGACCGTGCCCAACGACGCCGCCAACCAGGCCAGTGACAGGTAGTCCGCCGTATTTGCTTCTCGCCCGATCTGAGCGGTGAGGAACTCGGGCGAGATCACCACGGCAGCAGAGAGCAACACGACCGCGAACAGAACGGCATACATACACAGCACGCCGGCCACGACGGTGCCGAGAGTGGCAGAGTTGTATATCCAGCGATCGGTGGTCGAGGAGCGGAACCGTCGGTGCTCCCAGAGGCCGTGCGGAAAGATCAGCCACACCGTGATGGCCACGATGGCGGCGACGCCGATCAGTGTGAGCCGGGCAGGTGTCATCGAGGCCGCCATCTGCCAGATGCTCGCGTAGAACACACCGAACGCCGACGCGGCGCTCGCGGCCGCGAGCACGCTCGACAGTGCGGGGACGAGACGCCACGGCCGATTGCAGCGAATCATGCCCATGATCATGCGTGTTCGGCCGAACATGCCGGGAGTGAGCAGGATTCGCTCGCCGCCACCGTCGGGGTCGGGGCCCGGAGCCCACTTGGACATCGACCGTCGCAGGTGTGGCCGCGAGGCAGTATCGCTGCGGAGGAGATCGTGCACGATGGCGATGGCCACCGCCACAGCGCGACGCCGTACTCCTATGGTGCCGAACGAGGGTACGTACAAAGCACCGGTCGAACCGTCACGCAATTCGGCGACGACGGGGCTGGCCCCGACGCGTCGCGGAACCTCGGAGATGCAGAGCACCAGGTCGAATGTGTTGGTGGCCTGAATGGCCTCCAGCCACTGACCCAACGGCGCAGAACCTGCCTCGGTGGGAGGCAGCGTGACTGCGGGCCGGGCCGTGTCCAGTCGGGCATCGGTTCCGTCGATCGTGATGGTGGGCGGAAGTTCCTGTTCGATGGCGGCCGCTATCGTCGACGCGAATCCCTCGTCGGCCACCAACCCGATCGTGATCGTTCGTTGTCCTTCGCTTTCGGCCCCCGAGCCGTTGTCTGTCTTGTCGAAAACCATCTTGTCGCGGTACCCCGGACCAGGCGCCCTCACACACCGAGCCGACGTCAGCACACGGGTTCGGGTTCACCATTCGAGATCTGGAAGCGGCTGTGCAGTGCGTCCAGTTGGCGGTGCAATTCGTACAGCGCCTGCTTCTGAGCGCGGGCCTCGTCGGTGTGCCACTTCGCGCTGCGGGGGTCGCCCACCCTGAAGGCCTTGTGGGCGTAGTTCTCGGAGACCTCGATTCGGCTCGATGTCGACGCAATTTCGGCCGCGAGCATGTTGGCGAACACACGGGCCTGAGCCACATCCGAACTGTCCGGCACGGCAATCCTCTCTGAACGTGGCGTGATACCCGCGATCACCATAACGGACCTGAAAAAGACCGCTGGATCGGTTTTCGCGTACAAACCATGCGACAGAAGCAAGACGTCACTGTGTCTACCGAAACGGGTAGTAGTCTGCTGTTCGTGCCCGCGACCCCGGACGGATCCGCAGCCCTGCGCGGGTCTGCCGTCGGCGCTCTGACGGCAACGATCACCGCCACCGCGCACGCGGTCGGCGGCGGTATGTTTCCCTCCGACGCCGCGTTCGTCCTGTTGGCTCTGGTGTGCGCGGGACTCGGTTACGCTGCCGCCGCCGTGCCGATCGTCATCGCGCCTCGCCTGCAGCTGATGGCGACGCTGGCCGCTGCGCAGACGATCGGACACGTGCTGCTGACGATCGTCGACGGCGATCACCACGGTTCGGTGCTGACACAGCAGATGCTTGCGGCCCACGCGATCGCGATCGTCGTCGGCGCGGTGATCGTGCACGGGGCCGAGCGTGGGATCTCGCACGCAGCCACCGTTGTTCGTCGAATACTCCCGATACTGGCAATTCTCGTCGTCGACGACTCGCAGAGTGCCGCCCCGCTTCCGCTGTATCGCACACCCGGCGTCCACCGGCTCCTCGATCTCTCGGGCTCCGGGAACCGCGGACCGCCTGCCGTGTCGTACTGACCGCAGCCTCCCATCACGACCGCTCCTGCACCGCGGGGGCGAGCAGAGCTGCGGCAATTTCTTCACGCGCACAGCACGATTCGCTCGACGTCGAGTCGACCCGTGCCCACGGCGCGCGCCCACCCCTGCCCTCACGAAACGAGCTCTCATGTCCACACCGGAAAAGGAACGCGTCGCCGATCCTTCCCCGCCCACCCGTTCGGCCGGCCCTCGCAGCTGGCGTCCGCTGATTCTTCGTCTGCACTTCTACGCGGGCATACTCATCGCACCGTTCATCCTGATCGCCACCGTGAGCGGCGGCCTCTACGCCGTCGCCCCGACCATCGAACAACTCGTCTACCGCGACTATCTGCACGTCGACTCCACCGGACCGGCTGTCCCGGTCGCCCAACAGATCCGAGCCGCTCAGGCCGAGAGGCCGGATCTGACCGTGTCGGCCGTGCGACCCGCTGCCGACATCGGCGACACCACCCGAGTGCTGTTCACCGACCCGACCCTCGGCGAATCGCGACGACTGGCCGTCTTCGTCGATCCAGCCACGGCGTCACCGGTGGGTGAACTTGCCGTCTACGGCTCCTCGAGCGCCTTGCCGGTCAGAACGTGGATCTCCGAACTGCACCGACACCTGCACCTCGGTGAACCGGGCCGGATCTACAGCGAACTGGCCGCATCCTGGTTGTGGGTGATCGCGCTCGGCGGCCTGTACCTGTGGATCGATCGCTACCGACGCAACCGAGACCGGGCGACACTGCTCACCTTCGATCGTGAATCGAAGGGCCGCAACCGATCCTTGAACTGGCATGGCGTAGCCGGTGTCTGGATCGCTGTAGGTCTGATCTTCCTCTCCGCCACCGGACTCACGTGGTCCACCTACGCGGGCGCGAACGTCACCGACCTCCGCGCGGCGCTGAGCTGGACGACCCCTGCCGTCGCCACGACCATCGGTTCCTCCGACACGGCGACCATGGGGGATCACTCGGGGGATCACTCGGGCCACGGTGGGCATTCGATGGACATGTCGGCCGATGCGTCGGCGACAGACAGCAATGTCGGCCGCATCGATTCGGTAATCGATACTGCCGCAGCGAACGGCATCGACGGAGCGGTGGAGGCGTCGATCCCGGCGTCGGACGACGTGGCGTTCGTCGTCGCCGAAACCCGTCAGCCCTGGGTGATGTCGAACAACTCGATCTCGATCGACGGCAGCACCGGCGCGGTGATCGACACCCAGTACTTCGCCGACTGGCCGGTGGCAGCCAAGCTGGCGGCCTGGGGAATTCAGTTGCACATGGGCACGCTGTTCGGTGTGGCCAATCAGATTGCCCTGGTTGGGCTTTCACTCGCCTTGGCATCGGTCATCATGCGCGGCTACATGATGTGGTGGAAGCGTCGCCCCACGAAGAGCGCTGGACTCACCGCAGGCCGGCCGCCTCTGCGTGGGGGACTGCGCCGCATCTCGCCGATCTCCGCGGTGCTCCTCGCCACGGCTGCCGTGGCCGTCGGCTGGTTCCTGCCCTTGTTGGGGCTGAGCCTGGTCGCCTTCCTGGCGGTCGACTTCATGGTCGGATACGTCAGGCGGCCCGCGCACTGACGATAAGTCCGACTCTCACCGGCGGCGCGTGAGCGCCGCCGGTGTCCAAGGCGGCCAGTGGGTATCGCCGACGACGTCGCCGTCGACGTATCGCGCGGCGATGCGGGTCCTGTCCGGGGCCGAGTTGTCGTACACGGTCGCGTGGTCGGCCAGTTCGATGGCCTTCGCGACCAGTGGCCCCAGTCTCGCGTACCTCTCGCGGATCTTGACCTCGGGTACGTGGTGCCTACCCTCCTCGACCCGCACTGCGACGCGGGCAATCGACAGTTCGACCGGAACCATGATCGCGTGGACCACGATCACATAGCCTGTTTGTTTTGCGGCGGTAGCGAATTCGAGTTTCGAGGGATGTGAGAACACAGTCTCGGCGATGAACGATTCGCCGGCGTCCACGAGTGCCGTGCGCAGCTGAGCGGCCACCTTCGCTGCCTCGTAGGAGTGTGCCTCCGGGGAACGCGGCCAGTTCTGCTTGGCGATGACATCCGCGTTGACGAAGGGGCTGAGCGGGAGGAGTGCAAGCAGGCGCTGCTCGACGAACGTCGTTTTGCCGGATCCATCGGGGCCGATGACGAGATCGAGGCGTTTCACAGCACTGTCTGTGTACCGTCCGGAAGATGCTTGACGACCCGTCCGTGCTCGTCGAGGAATACCGACACGCGTCCCTGTGCGGTGCGTTCTTCGAGATGATGTCCGGTAGCCATCGACTCCTCGATGGCTGCGGCAACTTCGGCATTGAACACGACACCCTCCTCGGGTGTGAGTTCGGCAAGGGGCGTGCGACCGAGGAGTGCGGACTCGACGCGGCGGCGTGCGACCGCCCGCTGGCTCGACACCTCGCGGCCTACTCTTGCCCAGTGCTCCAATTGTTGCCTGGCAGAGCGATTCTCGCGCTCGCCCTCTGCGGCGGCGTCATCGACGAGGTCCGACGAGAAACGTGTGACGCGATCGGCGACGTTCGTCATGGGCGCTCCTGCTCTCGGTGTGGCCCGATCGAGTGTAGCAATCTGCTACGAGTTCGGGGACGTCCGGAGGTTCAGCCCCGTCGGAGCATCAGCTCGCCCGATTGGTTGTGCCGTCCTCGGGCTACTCGGAGACCATGCCCGAAGGTGACACCGTCCATGCGCTCGCCGCGCGATTGCGGCGAGCGCTGGACGGCGTCACGTTACGGGCAGGGCGACTGAACGTGCCCGCACACGCCGTCGAGAATCTCGCCGGGCGAACCGTCGTCGCGCACCGGACGCACGGCAAGCATCTGTTCACCGATTTCGACGACGACACCACGCTGCACACCCACCTCCGCATGACGGGATCGTGGACGGTGGTGCGAGCCGGCCGCTCGATACCGCGGCGGGTGCAGCCCGACGTCCGCGTGCGGCTGGCCGCGGTGGACGGGCCGGCCGCGTACGGAATCCTGTTGCCGGTCGTCGACTACGGGTACAAGGCCTCGATGAATGCGCTGGTCGCGCATCTGGGACCGGACCCATTACACGCCGAGTTCGACACCGATCGTGCGGCATCGAACATCCTCGCGCAGGGGTCTCGGCCGATCGTCTCTACCCTCCTGGACCAGCGGGTCATCGCGGGACCCGGGAATCTATGGGCGAACGAGCTGTGTTTTCTGCGTGGACTGTGGCCCTGGGCTCCGTCGGCAGGCGTCGACGCGGAGAAATTGGTGACTCTGCTCGAGCGGGCGATGCGGCATTCGGCGAGCACCCCCGGGGCCATGCAGGTCACCACCGGCGACACCCGTCGCGGCCGGACGCACTGGGTCGCCGGACGAGCAGGTAAGCCGTGTCTGCGGTGCGCGACCGTCATTCGTGTCGAGGCCGACGTGCCGAACGACCCCGATCGACGTCGAACATGGTGGTGTCCGCACTGCCAACCGGAGCCAGGGCGTTGACCGCGGGCAGGGTCAGAACGTCGAGTTCGTCGGGTGGTCGGCGTCGACGAGATCGCGAGCGACGGTGTGCAGGGGAAGGTTCTGTTGCTGCGATAGTTTCGCCAGTAGGTCGAACGCCTGTACTGCGTCGAGGTCGTAGCGTTCCATGATCATGCCTTTTGCCTGGCCGATGATGTCCCGGCTGGCCAAGCCGGTCCGGAATTGCTCGGTGTCGCGGGCACTGAGCATTGCGATGGCAGCATGCGCAGACAAGGCCTCCCCGATCGCTACCGCATCGGCGTCGAACGCTCCGGTGACGTCGCTGTACAACACCAGGGCCCCGAGGTCATCGGCGTTGCTGTAGAGCTGAAAGGCCGAGAGCGACTTGAAACCGGCCTCGATGGCCATCGCAGCGAACTGCGGCCATCGCGGTTCGGTTGCCAGATCGTAGGACACTACGACGTCGAGGTGACGGACCTCGGTGGGAATCGGACCTTCGTCGAGTTCGTACTGCAACCGACACAGCTTCTCGGCGATCGGGTCCGTCGATGCGACGACAGTGCGCTCACCCTTGTTCACCGTGGTGATGCATCCGGTGGTTGCGCCCGGAATGAGCCGAATCGCCATTCGGAGAATCTCACTCAACGTCTGCGGCATCGACCGATGCGTGTCGCGCAGCGATCGAGCGAACTGCGCGAGCGACAGTGCTTCGGACGTTCGAGACGTGTCTTGCTCGGCCGGTGAATCAGTCATTCACACGATCCTCTCGCGCGGTGGACCGTCGACGTCGTCGCGTCGGCGAGATCCTCGATCGTGCGCCTGCTTCTGGACGCCCTGTCCCGACCTCGAGGCCGGATCAATGGATTTTATACGGTTCGCGATGCGGTGGTCCGGTGAGTATCGCGGCGCATCATCGCGGGATGCACGAAGGGCCGCCGATCATTCGATCGACGACCCTTCCGGGGCTGCTGGTTACTTGAAGGTGTCCTTGATGTTCTCGCCGACCTTTTTGACGCCGGCCGAACCCTGATCCTTCTTGCCCTCGGCCTCGAGGTCCTTGTTGTTGGTTGCGTCGCCGACAACTTCCTTCGCCTTGCCGATGGCGTCCTCTGCTGCGTTCTTGGCCTTGTCGATGAAGCTCATGGCGAGTTCCTTTCTCGGTTCGGGTTGTTCTCGAAGGGTTGGTCGGAGCTCGACCGACGAAGCGCACGTCCAGATCGTGAGAGCTGGGTCACACCGAAAGCCGGAGCGTCGACGTTTCCGCAGGCTCGTCGCTGGCTACATTCGACCGATGATGGTCGCGAAGGTGGACAACTTCCAGCGCAGGCACCCCTCGGCAGGTTTCCCGCTGGCGGTGCTCTACAAATTCATGGACGACCGGGGCGGCTACCTCGCGGCATTGATCGCCTACTACTCGTTCCTGTCGCTGTTTCCCCTTCTGCTGCTGTTCACCACGCTGCTGGGAATCGTGCTGGCCGGAGACCCGGAGCTGCAGACCCGCATCATCGACTCGGCGATGAGTCAGATCCCGGTCATCGGTGACCAGCTCGGTCAACCGGACCGCCTCAGTGGCGGAACCACGGCCATCGTCATCGGCGTCGTCGGGTCGCTGTACGGCGGACTCGGAGTGTCGCTGGCCGTGCAGTACGCGATGAACACCGCGTGGTCGGTGCCGCGCAACGAGCAACCGGACCCCATCAAGGGTCGGCTGCGCGGATTGTTGCTGCTCAGCACTGTCGGCACCGCGATCATCGGACTGACGGTGCTGAACGGCGTCGCATCCTCGGGCGTGTTCGGGTTCGCCGGTGGTGCGCTCGCACTCGTCGGAGCGGTGGTGGTCAACGCCGCCGTCTTCACCGCGGCCTTCCGAATCGGCACCGCGCGGGACCTGAGCGTGCGAGACGTGCTCCCCGGCGCAGCGATCGCGGCGGTCGTCTGGCAGGCGCTGCAGTCGTTCGGCGGCATCTACATCCGCTACGTCGTGGGCAACGCGAGTGCAAGCAACGGCATCTTCGCCATCGTCCTCGGTCTGCTCGGTTTCCTGTACGTCGCGTCGGTACTGATCGTGCTGTGCATCGAGATCAACGCCGTGCGCGTAGACCACCTGCATCCCCGGGCTCTGCTGACGCCGTTCACCGACAACGTCGAACTCACCGAGGGTGACAAGAACTCCTACACCGGTCAAGCAGAAGCGCAGCGTAACAAGGGATTCCAAGACATCACCGTCACGTACGACGAGCCGAATTCGGTGGTGGACGAGGACTCGTCGAGCACGCGAGGCGACTGATCGGCTCCGCAAACGCGCGCGCGTTTGCGAGAACGGGAGCGGCGGGGCCGGGGCGGGGACTGATCGTGGCTCCGCAAACGCGCGCGCATTCGCTGGATGCGCGCGGAATAGCTGGGCGATCGGGCACTATTCCGCGCGCGGATGGCAAACGCGCGCGCGTTTGCGAGGACCGGGGCGGCGAGGACCGGGGCGGCGGGGCCGGAGCGGGGACTGATCGGCTCCGCAAATGCGCGCGCATTCGTTGGATGCGCGCGGAATAGCTGGGCGATCGGGCACTATTCCGCGCGCGGATGGCAAACGCGCGCGCGTTTGTGGGAACTGGGGCTGATCGGGCTGAATCGAGTCGTCGCCGGCCGGTCGGAAAAGTTTTCGGAATTATTTCGCGAAAGCGCATGCGCAAGCGCTTGTATTGGTCGTACGCTCCTGCAATCGAGCGACGCGACCTGCGGAGCGAGGACAAGGGAGTCCAGATGTTCAATCACCGTCGGAAGACCACGCTGACGATCGGAACCGCGTTGATGGCCGGTTCCCTCGTACTCGGACTGACTGCATGCAGCGGTTCGGATTCGGACAGCGTCAAGGTCGGACTCATCACCAAGACGGATTCCAATCCGTACTTCGTGAAGCTCCGCGAGGCAGCTCAGGCCAAGGCGGACTCCAGTGGAGCCGAACTGGTCGCTCTCGCAGGTGCATTCGACGGTGACAACGAGGGTCAGGTCGCGGCGATCGAGAACCTGGTCGGCCAGGGTGTCAAAGGCATTCTGATCACCCCGAACTCCTCCACCGGAGTCCTCGACGCGATCAAGAAGGCACGCGACGCAGGCGTCGTCGTCATCGCCCTCGACACGGCCACCGATCCCGAGGACGCGGTGGACGCGACCTTCGCGACCGACAACAAGGCGGCAGGCGTCAGCCAGGGCGAGTGGGTCAAGGGCACGTTGGGAACCACTGCACCCCAGGTCATCATGCTCGACGGCACCGCGGGCGGCACCGTCGACACGTTCCGTCACGACGGCTTCCTCGAAGGAATGGGCCTGACCGACAGCTCTCCCGAGATCGTCGGCCAGGAGAACACCAACGGCGACCAGACCAAGGCGCAGACGGCCATGGAGAACCTGCTGCAGCGCGCTCCGGGTGTCAATGCGCTCTACACGATCAACGAGCCCGCCGCGGCGGGTGCCTACCAGGCGATTCAGTCCGCAGGCCGCGCCGATCAGATCACCATCGGCTCGATCGACGGTAGCTGCACCGGTATCGCGAACGTCAAGTCGGGCATCATCGGTGCGACGGTGCTGCAGTTCCCGGCGAAGATGGCCGAGCAGGGCGTCGACGCTGTGGTCAAGTTCGCCCAGGACGGCACCAAGCCCAGTGGCTTCAACGACACCGGTTCTCAGCTGGTCACCGACAAGCCTGTTGCCGGAATCGAATCCCAGGACACCGCATGGGGCGAAGCGAATTGCTGGGGCTGATCGCAGAAATCCGTCGAGGACCAGGAACTGATTCGTGAGTACCGATACTGCCGCGCCTCCCAAGGCTCCGAGCCGGTTCAACGTAGGAACCATCCTGCGTGAACCGCTGCTCGGGCCCATGGCCGCGCTCGTCATCGCCATCATCGTGTTCAGCTCGATTTCGAGCTCGTTTCTCAACCCGCAGAACGTTTCTCTGATTCTGCAGCAGTCCGTGGTGGTCGGCATTCTGGCCGTCGGCCAGACGCTCATCATCCTCACCTCCGGTATCGATCTGTCGATCGGCGCGGTGGCCGTGATGGGCACCATCGTCATGGCGCAGACCGCAGGTGCCAACGGCCCGATCGTGGCGCTCGGCTCGACGCTCGCCGTCTGTGTCGCATTCGGCGCGATCAACGGCGGCTTGGTGACGGTACTGAGACTGCCGCCGTTCATCGTCACCCTCGGTACCTTCACCGCGATCCAGGCGGCCACGAGACTGTTGGCCGGATCCGAGACGTACCAGGTGCCGAGCGGACCGCTGACGCTGCTGGGGACGTCGTTCAAAATCGGCAGTTTTTCCACCACCTACGGCGTGGTGGTGATGCTGCTGGTGTACGCCGTGATGTGGTACGCATTGTCCCAAACATCCTGGGGCAGGCACATATACGCGGTGGGTGGTAGCCCGCAGGCCTCGGACCGCTCCGGCATCAAGTCCGGTCGCGTGCTGTTCTCGGTCTACATCGTCACGGGTGTCATCGCCGCGATCGCGGCATGGGCAGCGCTCGGGCGGATCCCCAATGCCGACCCGAACGCCTATCAGAACGCCAACCTCGAAACGATCACCGCGGTCGTCATCGGTGGAACCAGCCTGTTCGGTGGCCGCGGCACCGTCATCGGGACTCTCATCGGAACTCTGATCGTCGGGGTGCTGCGCAACGGGCTCACCCAGGCCGGCGTCGACAGCCTGTACCAGAACGTCGCGACCGGCATTCTCGTCATCGTCGCGGTGGCCGTCGATCAATTCGCACGCAGGAGGTCACAGTGACTGCCCCCCTCGCTCTGGAAGCACGTGGTCTGGTCAAGACGTACGGCAGCGTGACGGCCATCAACGGCGCGGATTTCGAGCTGCGGGCCGGTGAGGTACTGGCAGTGATCGGCGACAACGGTGCCGGAAAGTCCAGTCTCATCAAGGCTTTGGCCGGAGCTGTCATTCCGGACTCGGGAGAGATCCTGATGAACGGCTCGCCGGTGTCGTTCAAGAACACCCGCGATGCCCGGGCGGCCGGGATCGAGACGGTCTATCAGGACCTGGCCGTCATTCCTGCGCTCGACATCGCCTCGAATGTCTACCTCGGACGCGAGATCAAGCGCAAAGGCATCAGCGGCAGCATCTTTCGGCGATTGGACATGCCGAGAATGCGCGACGAGTCGTCGAAGCATCTGCAGGACCTCAAGATCGGGATCAAGTCGGTCAACCAGGCCGTCGAGACGTTGTCCGGTGGGCAGCGTCAGGGCGTCGCAGTGGCTCGAGCAGCGGCATTCGGCCGCGGGGTGATCATCATGGACGAGCCGACCGCAGCTCTGGGCGTGCGGGAGTCGGGCATGGTGATCGACCTGATCCGAACGATTCGCGACCGTGGGATACCCGTGGTGCTCATCAGTCACGACATGCCGCACGTGTTCGAGGTCGCCAACCGCATCCACATCCACCGCCTCGGCAAACGCGCAGGCGTCGTGGATCCGAAGAAGCGCACCATGTCCGAGGTCGTCGCGCTCATGACCGGCGCGGAGGAGCCGACCGATGAGGAACGCGCCGGCCTCTGATGCGTCTCGCCCGGTCGGCGTTTTCGTCGGGCTGGCGACACTCGATGTGATTCATCGAGTGTCGTCGCCGCCGGCGTCGAATCAGAAGATCACGTCGAACGCGCAGTTCGTTGCGGCCGGCGGTCCTGCCGCCAACGCCGCCGTCACGTTCGCCGCACTGGGTGGTACGGCCGTTCTCGTCACTGCGCTCGGGGACGATCCGGTGGCTGCCTTGATCAAGGCAGAGCTTGCGGAATGCGGTGTGCGCGTGGTCGACTCGATCGCGGGCACCGTGAGAGCAGTACCCGTCTCGGCCGTGACGGTGATCGAGTCGACGGGAGACCGGTCGGTCGTCTCGGCCGACGCCGTGCACTCCGACGCCGCGCCGCCGAACGATCTCGATGCCGTGCTCGCCGGTGCCGACGTCGTACTCGTCGACGGCCACCACCCCCTGATCGCCCGCGCCGCCGTGGAACATGCGGCGGCGCGGGATACCACGTCGGTCGTCGACGCCGGACGCTGGAAACCCGTGATGAGCGAGCTGATTCCGTTCGTCACGGACATGGTGTGCTCAGCGGACTTTCGCACGCCCGGAGCGTCGGACACAGCTGCCACTGCAGCGACGTTGGTGCGCTCGGGCGTACGCACGGTTGTCACCACCCACGGCGGAGAGCCCGTCGAATTCTGGTCCGAGGGCAACTCCGGCTCCGTGGCCGTCGAGGCGGTCACCGTGGTCGATACACTGGGAGCCGGCGACGTCTTCCACGGCGCGTACGCGTACTACTCGACGCAGTCCGGCTCCGTGCAGGAGCGTATCCGACGGTCGGCTCGCGTTGCGGCGCTGCGCTGTTCGGTGATCGGCCCCAGAGCGTGGCTACGCGAACTTCCCACCCACGTATTCGAAAGCGACAACAGTGAGCAATGACCGACAGGTGCAGGAAGCATCCCTCGACGAACTCGTGGAGCTGGCCGGGCGGCTCGCCGTGCCGGGAGAGCGGCACATACTCGGCCTGACCGGTGCACCGGGTGCCGGAAAGTCCACCGTGGCACAGCAGTTGGTGGATGCACTGGGCCCCGAGCTTTCGGTGCTGGTTCCGATGGACGGATTCCACCTGGCCAACGAGGTGTTGATCGAACTGGGCAGGCTCGATCGCAAGGGCGCACACGATACCTTCGACGACGGCGGCTATGCGCGTCTCGTCGCCGCGATTCACGATCAACGCCCCGGCGATCCGCTGGTGTACGCACCGAAGTTCAGGCGAGAGATCGAGGAATCGATCGGGTCCGCCGTACCGGTCCCGTCGGACGTTCCGTTGGTGATCACCGAGGGCAACTACCTGCTGATGCAATCCGACGCATGGCCTGCTGCACGGGCGATGATCGACGAGGTGTGGTTCCTGGCTCCCCACACGGCCGTTCGGCACGAGCGTCTCGTCGCGCGGCACGAGGCGTACGGGAAATCGCCCGAGGAAGCGCAGTTCTGGGCATTGGGTTCGGACGAACGCAACGCCGAGCTCATCGGTTCGACCGCCCAGCGCGCCGATCGAATCCTGCGATTGACATGAGACCGCCGGCATCCGATACCCACGGAGACGACTGACATGCCCACCATGGACGACGTCGCTCGGATCGCCGGAGTGTCGGTATCGACGGTCTCGCACGTGCTCAACGGAACTCGTAAGGTCAACCCGGCCACCCGGCAACGCGTCGACGCTGCCATCGTCGAGATCGGATATCGGCGCAACGTCGTGGCGCGTTCTCTCGCGGCCGGTCGAACCCACACGGTGGGGCTGTCGATCGCGGCGCTGACAAATCCGTATTTCGGCAGCCTCGTCTATGCCGTCGAGCAGCGGTTGTCGGAGGCAGGTTACGTGTTGATTCTCGGTGACTCGCACGACGAGCCGACGTCGGAGCGGCGCGTCACCGATTCGCTGTTGGACCGTCAGGTCGACGGCATGATCCTTGCGCCTGCGGCCGGCTCGGAGGAGTCGACGATTCCCGAGATCATGCGCAGCGGAACACCTCTCGTGCTGATCGACCGTATGCTGGATATCCCGTGCGATCAGGTGGGCCCGGAGAACGAGCAATCCGCGTACGAGCTGACGGCCCATTTGCTCGACGCCGGCCACGAGCGAATTGCGATCGTCCGCGGAATCGAGGGTATCTCCTCCACCACAGAACGTTTCGCAGGTTATGCCAGGGCGCTCGGCGACCGGGGAATCGAACTCGACCCTTGGTTGATCCTCGAGGGAAGGTCCAACGTCGAGGTGGCCGAGACGGAGGTACGTCGACTGCTGACGGGCGCGGACCGGCCTTCGGCATTGGTGTCGATGAACAACTCGATGACCATCGGTTCCCTCAAAGCAGTTCGCGGCCTTGGTTTGTCGATCCCCGACGACCTGGCGTTCGTGTGCTACGACGATTTCGAGTGGTCCGATCTGTTCGAGCCGCGCCTGACGGCCGCCGCGCAGGACGTGCAGACCATCGGCAGAACCGCCGCCGACCTGTTGATCGGTCGAATCGAAGGCCGTGACGACGCGCCGCGGTCCATTTCGGTACCGACTACGTTCACCCACCGCAATTCGTGCGGCTGCGCTGCAGCAGCACGCTGAAGACCAGCCGCACCCGAAAGAGAGAACAGCCCATGCCGATTGCCAGTCCGGAACAGTACGTCGCCATGTTGGACCGCGCGAAGGAGGGCGGGTTCGCGTACCCGTCGATCAACGTCACCAGCTCACAGACGCTCAACGCGGCGCTGCAGGGATTTGCCGAAGCCGAGAGCGACGGCATCATCCAGGTGTCGGTCGGCACCGCGCTGTACCTGTCCGGCAATGCCGTGCAGAACCGCTTCGCCGGCTCCAAGGCGCTCGCGCAGTACGCCCACGAAGTGGCGCAACACTATTCGATCTCGGTGGCCCTGCACACCGATCACTGCCCCGCAGAGAACCTCGACGATTGGGTGCGCCCACTGCTGGCCGACGCGATCGAACGACGCTCGCGCGGCCTGGCACCGCTGTACCAATCACACATGTGGGACGGCTCCGCTGTGCCGCTCGACGAAAACCTGCGTATCGCACGGGAACTGCTCGATCTGTCGGTCCAGGCCGACACCATTCTCGAGATCGAGGTGGGAGTGATCGGCGGGGAAGAAGACGGGGTGTCTCACGAGATCAACGAGCAGCTGTACTCCACCGTCGACGACGCCCGCGCCACGATCGCCGCGCTCGGTGCAGGCGAGCGTGGTCGCTACATGACGGCGCTGACCTTCGGCAATGTCCACGGTGTCTACAACCCGGACTCGGTACATCTACGTCCCGAGATTCTCGACGAGATCCAGTCGGTCGTCGGTGCCGAAACCGGAAAGGACAAGCCGTTCGATCTCGTCTTCCACGGTGGATCGGGCTCGAGTGCCGCCGATATCGCGTCGGCAGTGGCCAGCGGGGTGATCAAGATGAACATCGACACCGACACCCAGTACGCGTTCACACGGTCCATCGCCGGCCACATGATCGGCAAGTACGACCAGGTTCTCAAGATCGACGGCGAGTACGGCAACAAGAAGGCCTACGACCCCCGATCGTGGGGCAAGCCGGCCGAGTCGGCCATGGCAGCACGCGTGGTCGAGGCAACCCAGATGCTCGGCTCGGTCGGACGCACGATGCGGTGAAGTTTCTCGGTCGAGTGTGTAGAAATCGGCCGACCGGCTCCGTCCCAGGGGCGAATGCAGAAAGAATGACTGCATCCGACGCTAGGAGACATCATGGCCAAGTACCTCATGCTCAAGCATTACCGCGGGGCCCCCGAGCCTGCCGGCTGGATTCCGATGGACCGGTGGACTCCGGCCGAAGTACACGACCATATCCAGTTCATGCAAGACTTCGCCGCCGAGCTCGAGAAGACGGGCGAGTTCGTCGACGCGCAGGCCCTGGCCCCCGAGGGAACATGGGTGCGGTCGGACGGGGCCGGAAAGCCCCCGGTCACCGACGGTCCGTTCGCGGAGACCAAGGACTTGATCGCAGGTTGGATGGTCATCGACGTCGAGTCCTACGATCGCGCACTCGAACTCGCCGGGCAGCTCTCGGCAGCACCCGGTGCCGGTGGTGAGCCGATCGGCGAATGGCTCGAGCTGCGTCCGTTCATGGAGGCCCCCGCCACGATCGACGAGTGACGGCACTGGTGGATCCTTACCTGCTGCGGATGCTGACCCCGTCCGTGATCGGCGTTCTCGTCCACCGCGGAGCAGATTTCGCGGCGGCCGAGGACGCCGTCCAGGAGGCGCTGGTGCAGGCGGCCTCGGTGTGGGGAGCGTCGGCAGAGGCGGGTGACGCGCCGTCCGACCCGAAGGGGTGGCTCGTTACCGTGGCATGGCGCAAATTTCTCGACTCCCAGCGATCGGAGAAGGCTCGACGGGATCGAGAGAACCGGGTTGCGGCCGAGCCGGAACCGGGCAGTGTCCACGGCGTCGACGACACACTGCAGTTGTTCTTCCTCTGCGCGCACCCGGTGCTGACACCCGCAGCAGCGGTAGCGCTGACGTTGCGTGCCGTCGGGGGTCTGACGACGCGGCAGATCGCGCAGGCGTATCTGCTGCCGGAGAAAACCATGGCCCAGCGCATCAGCCGAGCCAAACGGGCGGTGCGCGACGTCCGTTTCGACGCTCCGGGTGACCTCTCGACGGTTCGGCGGGTGCTGTACCTGGTGTTCAACGAGGGGTATACCGGCGACGTCGATCTCGCGGCCGAGGCGATCAGGTTGACGAGGCAGCTCGCGACCCTGTCCGACGACGCGGAGACCGCTGGACTGTTGGCGTTGATGGTGTTGCACCACGCCCGGCGCGCTGCGAGAACAGGCTCCGACGGCCGGCTGATTCCCTTGGCCGAGCAGGATCGGTCGAGCTGGGACACCGTCTCGATAGCCGAGGGAGTTCGGATTCTGCAGGCGGCGCTCGCTCGGGATCGGCTGGGCGAGTTCCAGATACAAGCCGCCATTGCCGCCTTGCATGCCGATGCGCAACGGGTCGAGGACACGGACTGGTTACAGATCGTCGAGTGGTACGACGAGTTGCTCGCGATCACCGACAGTCCGGTAGTACGGCTCAACAGAGCTGTCGCGGTGGGGGAAGCGGACGGCCCGGCCGCCGGACTCGCGGCGCTCACCGCCGTCGATTCCGCAGTACCGCGGTACCACGCGGTGGCTGCGCATCTGCACGAGAAGGCCGGCGATCTCCGGTTGGCGGCCGAGCTGTTCGTGCGGGCGGCCGAGTCGGCGTCCTCGGTGGCCGAGCGGCATCATCTGACGCTGCGCGCCACTCGAATTCGTACCGCAGGTTCGTAGAGATACCTGGAAACAGCGAACGGACCGGGCGGTTTTGTAATCGGATCGTTAGCGGTCGAAAGCGGAATTCGTGCAACCCTCGTATGGTGCTGATGTTGCCTGTGGGACAGATGAGAAAGAAGCTGACTCGATCCACCGCGGTGGTGACGGCGGCCGTACTGGCGTCGATAGTGTTGGCCGGAAACCCGGCGCAGGCGCTGCCGGGCACTACCGGATCGGCCGACGCGGCAGTCGGGGCCGTCGGAATCCACCAGGTGTCGGCAACGCGCGCGGTGCTGAACGTGTTCTCTCCGTCCATGAATCGTGTCATCTCCAACGAGGTGCTGCACTCGCCCGGAGGTGGTCCCGCGCCCACGCTGGTTCTGCTCAACGGTGCCCTCGGCAACGAGGACGGGGTCGGCTGGCTCAACAACTCCGGCGTCGAACAGTTCTTTCTCGACAAGAACGTCACCGTCGTCGCACCGATCGGCGGTCGGTTCAGCTTCTACACCGATTGGCAGACAACCGACCCGGTGCTGGGGACCAACCTCTGGCAGACCTATCTGAGCCGTGAACTACCCGCGGCCGTGGACGCCGCCTACGGCTCGACGGGCAAGCGCGGCGTCGCGGGCCTGTCGATGAGCGGTGGCCCGGCGTTGGATCTGGCGATCCAGGCTCCCGACGTGTTCGACGCGGCCGCGTCGTTCAGCGGATGCCCGGCACCGTCCAATCCGCTTGCCACCGCAGGCATCTCGGCCATGATCGCCGGCGGACTCAACAACCCGTTCAACATGTGGGGGTTGCCGGGAAGTCAGGGATGGCGAGACCACGACCCGTCGCTCAATGTCGAACGACTTCGTGGAACGGCGGTGTACGTGAGCTCGTCACGCGGTGCGCCCGGCGCCGTGGATCGCATTCCCGACGGTGCCGTTCCGCCGTTCGGCGGCATGGCGGTCGAAGCGATGGTCAACTACTGCACATCCATCTTCGTCGACGCCCTGCGTCGGGCCGACGTTCCGGCGACGGTATCCATGCGCGACGAAGGTGCGCATACCTGGCCGCTGTTCGAGGACCAGTTGCGAGAGGCCTGGTTCACCACACTGGCTCCGGCTCTGGGAACCAGCTGATTGCGCCGACGCGCTCGTGGGTAAGTGTCGATGGACAGACCACCGACGAAGGGATCACCGGAACATGTCGAAGGACGATTTGCACAAGGGCGACAAGGTCGAATGGCAGACCCACGGAACTACCACCGAGGGAACGGTGCAGGAGAAGATCACCTCCGAGACCGAAGCCGCCGGCCGCAAGGTCAAGGCCTCGAAAGACGACCCGCAGTACCGCGTCGAAAGTGACAAGTCCGGAAAGGACGCAGTGCACAAGCCCGAATCGCTCGACAAGAAGGACTGATCTCGCTCCGTAAGCTGCTCGAAAGTTGCTCCTGCTGACGATCTGTACCCTCGGCTGGGACGGATCGTCACTTTGGAGGCAACGATGGGGACGACCCCGATGCGGATTGTTCGTGCACGTTCGCGTCTCGGTCGGTGGGGTAGCGGTTGCCGCACGGGGAGGGCTCTTGTCGCTACGGGGACGCTGGCGACCGTGTCCGTACTCGTCGTGGGCTGCGGCGTGTTCTCCGGGGACTCGACCACGGACGCGGACACACCGTTTGCAGTGACCTTCACCGGGCAGATCGAGTCTCCCGACACGCTCTGCCTCGATGGAAGTGACACCGACACCGTCCGTCTCGCGACGTGCAACGGAACGCCGGCGCAGCAAGTAGTCGCCGAGGCCGACGGCACGGTTCGGTCGCAATCGCAGTGTCTGGTGCCGAAGAACAGCGAGACCGCAGCCGGTGTACCTGTTGTCCTCGGAAGTTGCGACGACAGTGCGGTCGCCAGTTGGACAGCGGGCGAATCCGGTGCGATCGGGCTGACGGGCACCGGCCTCTGTCTCGCGGACGACGCACGGCAGACCTCTCGGCGTGTGGCCGTGCTGGCCGAATGCGACGGCTCGTCGGTGCAGACGTGGACACCGGTAGCGGCCGCAGAACCGACCGCCGACAACCCCGGAGGAATTGCTGCACCCACCGGGGATCTGCCCGGCTGGAAGCAGATATTCGTCGACGAATTCACCGCCCCGTCCGCCACCGGCAGTTGGTCCAATCAGTGCGACCCCTCGAAGGTCGTCTACACCGGAGCCGAGGGCCAGCGGTGGCGCACGTATCCGTCGTGCTATTCCGACACCTACGACAAACGGCCGTATCGGCCCGATGCAGTGCTGTCCACTGCCGACGGCGCTCTGCAGTACCACCTCGGTCAGGTCGACGGCGTTCCGGCCGGAGCGAGTATCTCCCCACTGATCGGTGCCGACCAGTATCAGACGTACGGACGATATTCGGCGCGTCTGAAAGTCGATTCACCGGATCTGTCCGAGTACTACGCGGCATGGTTGCTCTGGCCGCAATCCGAGAATTGGCCGTACGACGGCGAGTTCGATTTCCCGGAAGGTGCGCTGTCGGGCAACGTCGGTGGGTTCCATCATTTCTCGGGCGAAGGCTCGTGCGCCGACGGGTGCAAAACGCCTGCCCTCGACATCGGCGCGCAGTTCACCGACTGGCACACCTACACCATGGAATGGTCACCGGGAAGGATCCGGTACCTCCTCGACGACACGGTCGTGTTGGACTCCACCGACTTCGTGCCGTCCACGCCGATGCGATGGGAGCTGCAGACCGAAACCAAGGGAGACGGCAACAGCGAGGGCAATCTGATCCTGGACTGGGTCTCGGTCTACTCCTGGAACGGCTGATACGCAGCCCGCGCCGAGCGCTCGGCACCCCAACTGCGTTCGATGTAACCGACGATCGTGTCGATGTCCGCGTTCGGAATCTTCTCCGGCTCACCCTTTTCCAACGGATCCGTGTGGAAGATGTACAGGCGAGACGCGAATTGCTCGAACGGTAGCGAGCCTTCGCCCGCGCGTTCGCCGTTCCCTGCCGTTCCGACGACGACTCCGTCACCCCAATCCTGCCCACTGTCGTTGTTGGGATTGAAGAAGTAGACCCGCATGACGCCGTCGGGATCGGGGGCAACCCGCAGAATGGCGATGGCGTGCCACCCCACATACCGTGCAGCGCTGTCGGTTACGGCCACCCCGGCGGGTTGCGGGTGGATCAGCGGCTGATGGCCGTTGTACTCGGGGTGATAAGCGGCATGGAACTGCCGCAGGAAACCATCGAGATCGACCAGATTTCCGGTCGCGACGTCCACGTCGATATGGAACTCGCGGGCCGACCACCACCCGTGGAATTCGGGATTGACCCAGCGATGCGGATCGCCCGGTCTGTCGGCGCAGCGTCGGACCATCTCGGCGTAGATCCGGTCCAGGTGCGGAACCAGAATGAGCGATGCCGGGTCCAGATCGACCGGATCCGAGGTCGCGACACCACTTTCGCTGTCGACGGACGAGATCGACTGGCCCTCGAAGTGCATGACGATCTCTTCGTCTCGTGCCGCCCACACCACCATCTGCAGCAGGTAGTCGGGATCGTTGTACGCCCACATCGACAGCGCGCGCGCCGACTGGCACGTGGGATTGTCGCCCTGGCCGACACCGAGCGGTTGTCCGAGCATGGAGAGCAACCCACCGAGCAATCGCGACTCCGGTGCCGGAACCGGACCGAAAGTGGTGATCAAGCGTTCTCGCACTGCGGGCGCGAGGGTGAGCGATAGTTGACGCCACAGGGACGGCACGATCGGCGGCTGATGCAGGATTCCGCGGTCGAGGAGCAGTGCCAATCCGTAGAGACTTTGCGCCGTCTCGGGATACACGGTTTCTTCGATCAGACGGTGGACCAATTCCGGGTAGCGAGTGAGGCACGTACGCCCGGTGTCGGACAGCCCCAAGGCCTCGGGCAGGACATACGAGTAGTGGTCGACGAGATATTGCGTGAGTGTGGCATGGTACGGCGAAACGAGACCGGTGTCGTGCATCGCCCGTGCGAAACCGCGGGCCTCGAATTGCAGTGCCTCGACGTCCATGGCCTCGAGCCGGTTCCGGTAGACCTCCACGCCCGGGTCCTCGCGGCATGCGTCGGTGGTGCCGAACAACGCCGTGGTCAACCGATCGAGTCCTTGACCGGACGTGCCGAGATCGACGGTCGGGTCGTCGCGATAGATCGCAATGCGCGTGACCATGGACTTGATGGTGTCGACCTGGATCGGACGCTGACGCAGAATCCGCCAGATCTCCTCGAGCAACTCGTCCAGCACACTGTCGTAGCCGATTTCCCCGGCAACGTAGCCGAAGAGATCGCGGATCAGATGTGCTGTCCGACCCGAACGGACTCGTTCCGATTCCGAGGGCGGGGTGAACAACACCTCGAGGTTCAGGGCGAGTACCTGGGAGAGGAAGCGTCGCGCATCGTCAGCTGTCACTGCGGGATGCTCGTACTCACCGGCGACGATCGCGACCATCCGCAACTCGCTGGCTGCTTCGAGAACCACGGTGTCGTCGTTGCCACTGCGCAGGCTCGGACCCACGAACGCGGGAACGAGAATGTCCGGCTGCGCCCAGTCCGTACCGGCGAACAGCCCGGCGTTCTCCAGCACCGCGGCGCGTTCGCGTACCGCGCCACAACCGCCGGGCTGCAACAACACTCGGTGCACAGAATCCAGAACCCGTCGCACCTTGGTGCTCTTGCTGAACTCCGGTGCGGCGGCCAGCGCGTCGACGGCGTGATCGAGTTGCGCCAGCCGCGACACCAGAGCCTTGTCGATCGGTGCAGCGTCGTTCATCGTCTGCGTCGTGGGTTCGTGGTCGTTGCCGAGTTGCTGCTTCACACGTAGAAGTCCAGTTCTTCCTGTTGCTTGAGCAGGTCGCGCATCCGGTACGGATCATCGCCGAAGAAGTACAGCAAGCCCCAGTGGGTACCGAAAGCCGTTCTCTTGGTGACGGTTTCCTCGACCGGTGCCGACAGGTCGTTGGTCTCGTAGTAGTCGTCGTCGGCGGTCACGTCGGGGATGACGAGATCGCTCACGACGCGTCGCCGTGGGTACACACCGAAGCATCCCGCGTGACCGGTGGCATCGACCACCTCGCGCGGGAAGAAGGCGTCGATCTCTTCCTCGGTGGTCTTCGGGTCGAAGGCGAGGGCCAGGCCCTGGTACGCGTTGAAACCGTACGCCCTTTCGAGGAGCTCGAACACCTTGAAACCTGGTGGACGATAGGCGACTTCGCCGAAGTACATTTCTCCGTCGCTGGTGACGAAGTACTCCGGATGGATGAACCCGAACTCGATGTCGAACGCCTTGATGAGCTTCTCGATCTGAACCGTGATCTGCTCGCGGTACTTCTCGAGCTCCGGCGTCGCGGGGACGAACACCGAATACCCGAGCGTGACGTACTCGGAGATGTTGAGGAACTTGATCTTTCCGTTGTGGATCCACGCCTCGACAGCGAACTCCCAGCCGTCGAGATGCGACTCCATCAGTACCGGGAACTCCTCGTCCGGGATGGAGTCGACTTCGTCGGGGGTCCGAATGACGCGGTGGCCCAGGCATCCTGCCTTGTCGAAGGCCTTGAGGTGGATGGGGTCGTTCGGGTCGCCGTCGAGTTTGAGCAGCGTCTGGTTCACCCGACGCAGAAAGCGGATGACGTCCTCACGATCGTGTGCTTCCTCGAAGATGCCGACACGAATGCCACCGAGCTGTGCGCGGCGCTTCATCAGTGCCTTGTCTCGGAGCAGCATCGCCTGGCCGAACAACCTCGGATTGCCCAGCAGCACGGAATTGATGGCACCGGCCCACTCGACTGTCTCCTCGTACAGCGGTATCGCTACATCGACGCCTTTGTCTCGGAGAGTCTCCGCGATCTCGAGCGACCTGTCGTTGAGTCGCTCGAAGTTCCACGGTAGGTACGGAATGTCATGCTCGGTGCAGTACGCCTCGGCCCACTCTGGCGCGACGACGACGTAGCGTCGATCGAACGCGTCCAGGGCTTCCACTGCGGCCAAACTCCAGCCCAGCAGCGCTACGAAGCCTTTGTTCGGGTCTTTCTCCAGCCTCTGTGGCCGATCCATGAAGTTCCTTTCCCTTGTGATGCGCGGTCGAGGTCCTTCGCTCCACCGTACAGAGGGTGTTCGGTGCCGCTTTCCGGACCCGGTGCTCGGGAAGCCGCGATGCTGTGCGCACCGTCCCTCGAATTGTCGCGCCGGATCCTGCACGGGGCTGGCGATGCGCTCGTTTGCCAGCGAAATGATCGATATGACGTCCTAAAAAGTCCAGATGCATGATTTGCTCGACAATTCGATTCGCGTGAATAGATTTTCGATCCGGAGCAACTAGTTTAATATTTAATCGCTAATTCGTACCGGTCGTATTTCTTTCAATTACGCCTCTGAGCAGGCGTTTCAGGGCGAATGCGAATTCACTGCGCAATGTCTGAATCATCCCTATGATTCGAGATGCCGGCAATCAATTGTATTTATCCGCCGTGTATCCAATGCGATGTTCGGTCTCTCGAAGGATGAAACCATGACTGTTTCGGGCCGTGCTGTTCTGAAGCGTTCCTTGGTGACGCTCGGAACCACCGTATTACTTTCGGCTTTCGTAGTTCACGCGCCACAGGCCGCGGCCGCCACCTCGGGACAGATCAAGACGCCCGCAGGGTTCTGCCTGGACAACAAGGGCGGCCTCACCGGACAGAACAATCCCGTCCAGATCTGGGATTGCAACGGTACCGGCGCGCAGACGTGGACCGGTACCGAGGACGCCACGATTCGAGTGCAGGGCCGATGCTTGTCGCCGGCATCGGGCTACGCGGCGGCCGGCGTCGCGTTGACGACGTGGGCGTGCAACGGCAAGCCCGCGCAGCAATGGTCGATCCGTGGGGACGGCTCGATCTCGTTGCTGCAGAAGACCGGCCTGTGCATTCAGAATTCGCGTGAGGTCAACGGAAACCGACCTGTGTTGGCGAAATGCAACGGGTCTGCTGCTCAGAAGTGGATCACCGCGACCACGCCGTTTCCGACGACACCGCCCACGACGACGCCGCCCACGACGCCACCGACCACTCCGTCCACCACGCCCAGCGGGGTGGCAGCGCCGGTGGGCGACCTACCCGGTTGGAAGCAGATCTTCGTCGACGACTTCGCGAAGCCTTCCGCCGTCGGCAGTTGGGCCAACGACTGCGATCCCACCAAGATCGTCTACGTCGGTGCGCAGAATCAGAAGTGGCGCACGTACCCCAAGTGCTACAAGGACACCTATCAGAAGCGCCCGTACCGAGCGGACGCCGTGCTGTCCACGCACGACGGCCTGCTCGATTACGGATTGCACAATGTCGACGGTGTCCCGGCCGGTGCCAGCGTCTCACCGGTGATCAACGCGGCCGGGCAGAACCAGACATACGGAAGATACACAGCGCGATTCAAGGTCGATTCGGCAACTCTAGCCGAGTACTACGTTGCATGGCTGCTGTGGCCGCAGTCCGAAAGATGGCCTGCGGACGGCGAAATGGACTTCCCCGAAGGAAGTCTCGCGGGGCAGGTCGGCGGATTCCATCACTACTCGGGTGCCGGTTCGTGCGTCGGCGGCTGCCAGGACGTCGCTCGGAACATCGGCGCGAACTTCACCGATTGGCACACGTACACCATCGAATGGTCCCCGGGTCGCGTTCGCTACATCCTCGACGACACCGTGGTTCTGGACAGCACCAAGTGGGTTCCCTCGGGTCCGATGCGCTGGGAACTGCAGACCGAGACCAACGGCACCGGAAACAGCAACGGGCATCTGTTGCTGGACTGGGTTTCGGTATACAGCTGGGTAGGCTGACCCGGCCGCGTACCCAACCGACTGGGGCGTGCCATCGAGAGAAGGGGAGCGTCGATGACGGTCGACAAAACCGGTGCCGAGGTCGAGATCGCCCAGCAGGCGGACAGGTTCACGATTTCGGTCGAGGGCACGCAGGTCGGCTTCACCGAGTTCGCCGACGACGAGCAGGGCAGGCGCGTCTTCTTCCACACCGAAGTGGATGCGGCCTACGGCGGACGTGGTCTGGCCACGATCGTCGTTCGACACGCGCTCGACGCGACGCGTTCCGAGAACAAGCACGCCGTCCCGATCTGTCCGTTGGTGGCCGCGTTCGTCGGCGAACATCACGAGTACGACGACATGGTCGAGCCCGTCACGGACGATATTCGGCAGTGGTTGGCCGACCAGCAGGGATGATTCGTCGACCGATCGCCGGCGACGTGCGACGATCTGCACCATGACCGATCCCGGACACCGCCCCGGTGGCACCCATCTCTACCGTCGGTTGGTCACCCGGTCCGACGGCCCCTTGACGCCCGTTCGGGCGGCCAGGAGGCTCTCGGCGTACATCTACGGCAACATCCTGGTCCTCGCCGCGGTTGCCGCCTCCACGCCGAGTTCCATCGGGCACGGGACGGCGGCTGTTCTCGTAGCGGCCACTGCGGCAACGACTTTTCTCGCGCATGTATTCGCCGATTTCGTCGCCGGGAGCCAGATACCGGAGGCGCACGGTGATGCGACGGACGAACAGCGCACGTTCGAGGCCATCGAGGAATTCCGGGATGCCGTCCCCATTCTGAGCTCCGGGACGTTTCCGGCGGCGATGCTGGCGCTCGGGTGGCTGTCGGTGCTTCCGGCACAATGGGCCGAACTGCTGGCCGGTGCGGTGATCGTCGTACGAATCGCCACCATACCGATTGTCACGGAACGAGTTCGCGGGAACCGTCCGACGTTTCGGGCCCTGGTGATCGGGCTTGCCACTGCCGTCGTCGCGGCGCTCATCGTGCTGGCGAAAGTCTTCTTGGGTCACTAGCTGCCCCTCGTGGACGGATCAACCGCCGAACTCTGCGTGCAGCTCCGGCAGAAACCCTGCGAGGTGGTTCATCTCCTGTCCGCAGTGCAGCAGCAGATCTCGGGCGAGGTCGAGTCCGAGAACGAGGTCGCTCGGATCCACGGACGTACCCCGGCGAACTGCGCACACGGCCTGCTTCGGATCGGGAACGTGCAATCCTCGTAGGTTCAGATAGAAGCGGCTGCGCATCTCGGCACCGCCCTGTACCGGCCGAACCTGATGGGCGAGCCAGCCCAGATCCACCGGTGCGATGGAACTTCCCACTCGGCCGAAGACGACCGTCTGGTCTGCGGGAACGTCGAAACCGTGTGCAACAGGGTCACGGAAGCCGATACCCAGCTGCTGAAGCTTCGGGCCGACGTACTCGTCGACGAACGATGTGTTGCCGATGTACTTCGCCCTGTCCTGAATCGCGTGGACCGTGCGGTCCTCGGCGAGCGCGGCGTGGAGGTGGGCATCGGGGTGCCACAGTTTGTAGCGGGCCGCCTCGGCGGAATGCCAACCGAACCACCAATCCCACATCGCTGCCGTGACCCGGGGCATCGCGGTGCGCACCGCCACGAACGTCATGCCGTCGGCGCGTCGTCCGTAGCCGGTTTCGATCGCCGAATATCCCGTCGGCGCGAGATCGGTTGTGATGGAATCGAAGTGCGGGACCCACTCGGGCGCTATCGGCGGCCCCCCGACTGCGTCGGTCACGACGGCCGGTGCCGGTGTCGTCCGTGCGGCGAAGAAATGGGCATAGGGCCGTTCTCGGTCGATGTCGCGGTAGCCCTGGTACCGCTCGCCGCAGTCTTCACTCGAACCGGTGCCGGGAGTTGCGGCCGCTCGTGCCGCGGGGCCGAACACAGCCGTGGCTGCAGCCGCGGCGGCACCCACCATCATTTGTCGTCGCGACGGGCCGCGGCTCATCGGGCGGGGTTCCTCAACATCGGTTGAGACTATGACGTGACTTCGGCAACTGTCAATGGTGGGGCACTAGACTCCGTGGTATGAGTCCTGCCCGTCCCAAGGACGACGAGTCGAGAGTGCGTCGGCGCGACGAAATCGCCGCGGCAGCAATCGAAGTGTTGGCAACGCAAGGTTTTCGCGGCTTGACGCACCGGGCGGTCGACGCTGCAGCAGGATTGAGCCCCGGGTCGGTCAACTACCACGCGCCCACTCGCGGACGACTGTTGCACCTGGCGCTCGAGCTGTTGTTCGCCCGCGACTACGACACTGCCGGCGCGACCTTCGGTGGTCTGGTCGACGTCAAACCACTCACCGTGGACATCGTCGTGAACCGCATCATCGACTTCATCGAGGCGATGACCACCGGAGAAGCAACGAAAAGAGTGATCGCGCGCAGCATCCTGCTCGGTGAAGCGCAACATGATCGGGAAATCCGCGATCTGTTCGACTCTCAGCGGGCCGCGTTCGTCGCGTACACCCAGTGGATAGTCGCGTCGTTGGAATCCGAAGACCCCCAGGGGGATGCGGAGATGCTCGTCGTCATGATCGAGGGTCTCGTGGGGAGGCAGGTGCTGATCGGATCGCGGCTGCCACGTCCCGTCGTCGACCGAATGCTGCGCACGATCGTCGGCGCATCCCCGATGGTCACCGATTAGCCGATCAGCCACCGATCAGCCGAGCAACGAGTTCCGTTCGGTGTGGGTGAACGTGAAGATCGTTGCACCGAAGCTGATGAGCGCAGTGAGCAGTAGCACCTGCGGCCCGGTGATCACGACGCCGATGAACGCACCGACAGCACCTCCCGCTGCGAAGGAGCCCAGAAGCGTTGCGTAGCAGAGCCAGTCGTAGTGTGTTCCGCCGCCGAAGAGGTGACGCTCGATTCCCTGGCCGAGCTTGACCACCGTTCCGGTGACGTAACTGAGCGGGATGTACGTCTCCTCCTTCTTCGTGAACGCGGTGTTCAACGCGCCCAGCGCGAAGGCGACGAGGAGGATCGGGTAGAAGTTCACATTTGCCGACGACCACCCGGAGACGGCGATGTCGATCAGACCCGCCGCTCCCAGCGCAACGGTGGTCAACACCGTCGCTCCATGGGGGTGGTTGGACCAGTAGCGGCGCCGACAGATCGACGAGACGATCACGCCGCCGAGAAACGCGGCCATGAGGGCCAGTGCGGCCCAGGGTGACGCCCCCGGTGCCACCTCCTTGCCCTCCGGATGGCCGAAGTGTCCGACGACGGCTCGTTCGGTGTTGCCGGTCATGAAGGTCACGAAGTAGCCGGCGGAATGCAGGAACGCGACCGCACCCACCATGCCTGCCAGTCCGGACAGGATCCAGGACAGACGAGCTTCGGCGCCGACGGCTGTTTCGCGGCTGATCGCCAAGGGGGAAGTCATGACTCGATTCTCCGGGCGTGAGCCGCGGCGGCAAATCTTTGAGTCATCGGTCACACAGAGACAGTCGGGTGGGTGCTCGCCACCATCCCGCGGTGCATCACCCGGTTGCCGACCACCCCGCTGTGATCCGCGCGGTGCATCACACACCTGTTGTCCCACATCACCATGTCGTCGGGGGACCAGTTGTGCCGCAGCAGGTTGTCCTCCCTCGTCGAATGCCCCACGAGGTAGCGAACGGTGTCTCGTGCTTCGTCTTCGGTCAGTCCGCTGACCGCGACACAGCGAGCGGGCGCGGACAGCGACAGCGCGGTGCGTCCCGATATCGGGTGAACGGCGAAGAGGGGATGGTCGGCGGAAGAATCGGAATCCGACGCCACGCCGGTCACTCTGTGCGTCACCGTGCGCCCGGCCAAATGCTCCTTCATTTCCGCTGGAAGCGTCTCGTATGCGGCGTATTGGTCGCTGAACAACGTACTGCCGCCGGCCGCGGGAACTTCGACCGCGCGTAACGCGGTGTAGGCGGGTGGATTCGGAATGTAGGTGGTGTCGACGTGGAACGTGGACTTCGGCGGCGTGGAGCGGCCGACGTTGCTGATGACGTTCAGATCCGGACAGTCGGGAACAGGCGTCTCGCCTTCGGTGAACATCAACTCTCCGAACCGGCGCAGGAACGCCAGGAAGCGCTGATCGTAGACGGGCTGGTTCGGCAGGATCAACACCCCGTGTTCGGCGAGGAGCTCTCGAAGTTGCTCTATTGAAACCGATTCCAAGTTCAGATCGGCCATCTCGATTCCCAACGTCATGACGACGACTCCTTCACCGGCAGTTCTTCGAGCGCGAATGCGAACAAATCTTCGACGGTGATGCCCGCGGCTGCGGCCATCACCGCCAACACGCTGGACGGCGAATAGGAGCAGTAGAGGCTGGCTTCGAGAAACCACGGCTCGCCGTCCGGGTCGATGCGAAAGTCGAACAGGCCGTAGTGCCGACATCCCAGTGCGATGTGACTCGATCGTGCTGCTGCCCAGACTTTTTCGGTGATCGGATCCGTGACGTCGACCGTCCAGGCTCTGGTCTGCTCTTTCGCCACCAGGTAGAGATCGCCGTCGGATGTGCGATTCAGCTTGTCCGCACTACTGCGGACGGAGTCGACGGCGTACTCCTCGAGGGGCAAGCACACGAGTTCGCCATCTCGGACGATGATCCCGCACCGAACTTCACGACCCAGTGGAACGTACGTCTCCACCAGTGCAGCAGGCGAATACGTCAGAGCCTCTCGAATCGCGGGTGCCAGCCCGTCGGACCCGTGGACCAGCGAGACACCCATCGAGTTGTCCGAATCCACGGGCTTGACCACGACCGGCAGGGCGAGGTCCATCACGTCGTCGGCGGATCGGACGACCACGCCGTCGGGAACACGCACGCCGGCTGCCGCGACGACGGCGCGGGCGCGGGCCTTGTTCGCCGTCAACGCCATGAGGTCCGGACCGTTGCCAGGGTAGGGCACGCCCAGTAGGTCGAACAGGCTGCGGTACGTCGTCATACCCGGCATGCAGAACATCTGCGGAACCATGACGTCGAAGTCGCGCGCCGCGATGAGCTCCACCGCCTGTGCCAACGGCATCTGCTGCGCCGCAGCGATACTCGAATCCTCGAGACCGGTGGGAAAACTCCAGAGGCCGCCCGGGGAGACGAATGCGATTTCGAAGCTGTACGCGGGGTTCGTGCCGAGCGCGTCAAGGAAGCCGCCGGCGTAGACGCGAGAGAGGTCACTGTGAAAGCGGTCCACCGAGGACCCGACGAGCACCACGACCGACAACGTCATCAGTCGCCTCCGTTTTCCACGAGTTTTCCGATGTTGAAATCGATTCGGGACCAGCCACGCCGCTCGCGGAGGTTCCGGATCAGCAACGACGGAATCTGAAGATGATGTACCAACAGATACGGCAGGGGATCCCAACCGGTGAGGATGGCGTCCTTGCCTCGAAAGATGGTGCGGAGCCGAGATACTCGATCACCCTCGGTGATCAGACGCCACAGCTCGTGGTAGATCCAGTACGTCGGCCGGGCCGTCGCACGCGGCACGATCTCGGCATGTCCGTCGTCGAGGTACGCGGCAGCCAGGTCGGGGTGGTCGTAGAACATCGTGATGGCCGAGTGGGTGCGCGGGTTGCATTCGATGGCGTAGATCCGGCCGTCGGCGGCGGACTCGATGAAGTCGAACGACAGTTGCCCGGTGGTGTCGAGCGAAGAGACGAATGTCTCTACCCAGCGCAGGATTTCGGGCTTGTCCACCATCTCGTAGTTGACCTGGAAGGCGGACGACACGCAGCAGCCGTACACCTGCAGGCGACCCTCGCGCACCGTGCCGTGCGTGCAGTACTCCTGTCCGGCGATGAATTCCTGCAGGATCCACGGGTCGTCCTCGGTGATGTGCAGGCTCCGGGCGAACGAGGAGTTGCGTTCCGGCGTGTGCGCCGTCAACCGCGTCAGATCCATTCGGCCGACCGGGTTGTACGTGATCCGTTTGAGGATGTACTCACGGCCCGGCTCGAAGTCGAATTCGTCGATCTGGGCTGGGTCGGTGATGCGCTTGAAGTCGGGAACCCGGAGTCCCAATGACGCTGCGTGCTCGGAGAATCGGGACTTGTCGTCGACCATCCGTACGGTATCCGCGTCGCCGTGGATCACCTCGCAGTGCGCATCGAGGAGTGCACGCGCGTCGGCGTCGTGAATACTCGCGGCCGGGCTTGCCACGGGCACGAAGACGTCGACGCCCTCGCGGCGCACGATGTCCAGCAGAGCCTGCGCATATCCCGAATCACCCGGGTCGGGAATGCAATGGAAACGGTCGACAGCGCGGGAGAAACGATGTCCGGTCCAGCGGTACTTCGCCGATTCCACGAGGATCACCCGATGGCCGGCGAGATGGAAGGACCGTGCGAGTTGCAAGGCTTTGGTCATCTTGCCGCCACTGATCAGAATCGTTCTGGGCGAATCGGTTCGATGGGCGACGGGCCGGGTACCGCGCAGCGCCGCCACCCCCACCGCCGCGAGGTCGACGGGGAGGGTGACCGTGAGGCCGATCAGCGCCGCAACGGTGCGGATCATGTGCGCCGGATCAGTGTCACACCGTCGCGCAACGGAATCAGAACCTGTTCCACGCGAGGGTCGTTCGCGACATAGTCGTTGAACTCGGCGATGGCCCGGCCGTTCTCGTTCGGCTGCGGAGCGTAGGGCTGACCCTGCAACAGCGTGTTGTCGACGGCGATCACGGCACCGTCGGAGAGCAGATCGCTCTCGAGCAGGTACTCCACGTACCCGCGGTATCCGCTCTTGTCGGCGTCGACGAACACCAGATCGAACTTCCCGTCGAGCCCGTGCAGAGTATCCAGCGCAGGCCCTACCTGCACCGAGATGGCAGATCCTGCAGTCGATTCCGCGAAGCAGGACTGCGCGAACTCGGCCACGTACGGATCCACCTCGCAGGCGACGACCTCGCCGCCCGCGGGCAGCGCCTCGGCCATCGCCAACGCCGAGTAACCGGTGAACATACCGATCTCGAGCACCCGAGTCGCCCGCGTCATGTGCACGAGAAACGCCAGGAAGCGTCCCTCCACATGGCCGGAGAGCATCTCCATCTCCAGGGGCCCGGAACCGGAGACCACGTTGCGTGATCCCCAATCCGCAGAGCGGGTCCGCGACGCCAACGTGGCCAGTGCCGCAGATTCGGAGGTGGTGCAGGTGTCGAGATACGGGTCGAGTCCCGCGGCGAGATCGAGGGCCCGATGAACACGGGTGGTCAGCTCGTCGGTCACCCCGGCGTCGGCGTCGAGTAGCGCGGCTATCTCGCTGAGCTCGCGCGCCAGGATCGTCGTCGGGGTGACCGGACGCGGCGTCATGGCTGCATCGGTCACGGCGTGGGTGCGGTGAACATGTCGAGACCCTCGCCTGCCCGTGGGAAGTCCAGACAGATCTTCTTGTGCAACGACAGGACGTCGGCCAGTTCGCGAGGTTCCAGGTCGTTGAGGAAGCGGCAGGTGCCGATCGGGTCGGGCACCGCGGCGCGCAGAATCCCGTCCCGAGTCTTGAGGATGGATGCTGTTGCCTCGGTCAGCAACTCGGGTGTCAGGTACGGGCTGTCCAACGCCAGTCCGATGCTGCTCATGACTCCGAGCACGCGGTCTCTATCGGCCGTCGACAGGTGGCCACGTTGTTCGGCGACCGTCGTCGACAGGGCCATGTCGATGTTGATCGCGTGGCCGTGGAAGAACGGCGCGGGCGGCGTCAGCTCGAGCGTGGGACTCCACGTGTGCCCGAATGCAATGACTCGGTCGAGGTCGATCTCGTGCAGGTTGGGTGCCTCGAGCTCGAGCATCGTCGCGATTGCCGAGTACGTCAAACGGTCTGCGACCGAACGCAACTCAGGAGTTCCGTCGAGGTGGCCGAACCGGGTGCGTAGCAGTTCCGGGCCGTACTGCTCGAGCAACTCGAAGATCTCGAGGTTGCCGACCACGGAGATCTTGATGAGCTCCGCCATCCCGTTGCGGACCTGATCCTCGGGCAGTGTGCCGAGGAAGGAGAAGTCCAACAGCACCTTCTGTGAGGCGTGGTAGGCCCCCAAACGATTCTTGTGCTTGCCGTAGTTGACGGCCACCTTGATCGAGACGCTCGCATCGATCAGGCCGATCAACGTGGTGGGAATGCGGATGTAGGGAGTGTTTCGGCGGTAACTCGCGCACGCGAAACCGGCTACGTCCGTGGTCAATCCACCACCCACCACGAGGACCGGCTCGGTTCGCACGAGACCGAACGCGTCGAACTCGCCGACGATGCGCTCGAACGTCTCGAGTGATTTCGCGGTCTCCGCAATGTGGACCGGCACCACCGTCAGGGCGATGCCGTGGTGATCGAAGTATGCACCGATCCGGTCGCCGTAGATGGCGTGCACCGATTCGTCGACAACCATCAGGGCGCGCCCGTACGGACGGTAGCTGTCGGCCAATTCGGTGTTCTCGATCGCGAACACTCCGTCGACGTAGATCAAGTCGTATTCGATCCGCTCGTATCCCTCGACACGAAACGATCTGTCGCCGGCGACGACCTGGGCCTGAAGATTACTCACTTGTTGCTCCTGAGATGGTTGAAGGATCAGGCAAAATGCTCACTCCGCAGGCTCCGCTCAGGCTGAAATCAGTGCGCGGACGCGCTCGGGATCGAGTGCATCGACGGTGTCGGTGGCCGAGCCGAAATCGGTACCGGCAGTGTTCTCGTTCGGGAACGCGACACAGGTGACGCCCGCTGCCGCTGCCGCCTGCACTCCACCGGCGTTGTCCTCGATGGCCACACTGTCGGACGCGTTCTCGCCCAACGTCTTCAGGGCAAATTCGTACGACGCGGGGTCGGGCTTGCCTGCGTCGACCGAGGAGGCGTCGACGATGATGTCGAACGAATCGGCGGTGAGCTCGGGAGACAGGGCAGCGAGCAGTGCGTCGATGTTCTCTCGCGAGGTCGTGGTCACGAAGCCGACCTTCAACCCGTTCGCTTTCGCGGAGTCGATCGTGTCGGCCACGCCCGGTCGCGTCTTGACGTCGGATTCGCCGATCAATCGCTGGAAGATCTCGGACTTGGTGGCGTGCACTGCGGCCGCGTCCACCTCGGTTCCGGTGCTCGACGCGTATTCGCTGATGCGGTCGGCACCGCCGTTCGATCCGAGCATGGACCGGTAGTCGTCCTGCGACCAGTTCCAGTTCAGATTGTGGGCGGCGAAGGCCTCGTTGAACGAGCGTCGCTGTAGCTCGGAGGTGTCGACGAGAGTGCTGATGGAGCCGAACAGAATTGCGGGCATGGGTGCCTTTCGGAGCGAGAGACGTTGTACCAGCAAATGTCTCGCGCCAGCGCGATGGGTGGGTTGGTTCGGGGGGTATGCCCCATCGGCACCGAAAGGGAAACCTTCGAATTTTCTACCGCGTGCTCGCCTGTTCGCCGCGCAGTATCGGAGCCGCCAGAACCGTCGGTGCGGATCGCCCGCGAAGGGTCACGGACCGACCCGATTCCCACAGTTGCCGCTCGTCCGAGGTTGCGTGTTCGAGCACCGTCGACGATGTGAGCACGTCGGTGTCGGGGTCGTCTTTTGCGAGATCGGTGAGCCGCGCAGCCTGATTCACCGTGTCGCCGATGACGGTGTACTCGAAACGGGACTCGGCCCCGATGTTGCCGGCGATCACCGGCCCGTACGTGACGCCGATACCGATCTCGAATCCGCCGTCGGCTCGAAGCGCGGCGGCGAGGGTGCGTGCAGTGCGCAGCGCCGCGGTGGCCGGGTCGGGATGATCGACCGGAGCGCCGAAGATCAGCAGGGCGGCATCGCCCTCGAACTTGTTGACGAAGCCGCCGTTGCGCTCGCCGTGTTCGACGACCACTGCGAAGAATCGATTGAGCAGGTCCACTACCGTCGCGGCGGATTCGCGCTCGGCCAGTGCGGTGGAGCCGACCAGGTCGATGAACAGGACGGCGACGGTTCGGTTTTCGCCGCCGAGACGGGGCGCGCTGGCCAACGCGCGCTGGGCGACGTCGTGGCCCACGTGCCGGCCGAACAGCGAGCGGAGTCGCTCCCGCTCGTCGAGACCGACGACCATCTTGTTGAACCCGTTCTGCAGTCTTCCGATCTCGGACGCGTCGTAGACGTCGACGCGGGTATCGGTGGCACCGGCCTCCACTCGCTGCATGGCAGAGCTCACCTGATGCAGCGGATCGGACACCGAGCGACCGACGAGGAACATGCCGCCGAAGCCGACGACGAGGGCGATGGCAGACAGCGAGACCATCGCGGGGGACAGGTCGACGTCCGGGGGTATGACGGTATCGATCAGTCGGCCGAGTCCGATCAGCCCGAGCCCCAGGATGGGAATGGCCGTGCTCAGTACCCAGATCAGGACGACGCGCAGTTTCACGCCGAGCGCCGCGGCGTCGGTGACCTCGCTGACTTCCATCACCGCGGCGGTGATCGGCCGCAGGGTGCGTTCGGCCACCAGGTAGCCCAGCGAGCAGGTCGCCAGTCCGCCGAAGCTGACGGCGATGGCCACGATGATCGACAGCGCAGCCCCGGCCGAGGCGTTGACGCCGACGAACACCGCAACACCGAGCGCCCACAACAGAACGTGCACGCCGAGTTGCCGGAGGGGTAGCCGGATCACGGCGATCGTGGTCTCGTCCGACGGCGTGCCGCCGGTGTGCAGCCACTCGACGAGCGGTCTCGCAACGCGAAGTCCGAGCGCGATCCCTATACCGATCGCGACCGGTAGGTATACGAAGAACGCGAGGTAATTGCGGTCAGGAGCGCAGCCTGCGGAGTGACCTCCAGAGCAGAACAGGATCTCCTCCGATCCGACCGGCAGCGGCAAGATGAACCGCGCCAACACGAAGACGATGACCGCCCCGATGGCGTTGGCCGACACCATTCCCGCCGCGTAGAGGCGCATCGGGGTGCGGGCGAGGGCGGACCTCAGTGCTGCGATCACTGGCGCTTCTTCGTTCTCTGCACGCTCGAACTCTAGGTGCCCCGACGAAAAGAATTCGGGCGATTCTGCCCGAGTGACTATCTGTGTCGACAAGTACCTGGTAATCTCCGTAACAGCTAACCACTCCTGTTCGACGATGAAAGGAACGACGGCGATGACCAGCACACTCTCCAGGAACGATGTCCTCGAGCCCGAGGATGTTTCCGCACGTTTGCTCGATTCCGCCGCCCAGCTGTCGTACGACCCGGCCGAAGAGGTCGACTGGGAGGCCGATCTCGATCCGTCCCTCTACGGTCTCAATCCGGAGTGGAGCACGCTCTACGGCACGAAGTTGTGGGACGAGATGAGCGAAGAACAGCGCATCACGCTCACTCGCCACGAGGTCTGCTCGATCATGAGCACCGGCATCTGGTTCGAGATGATCCTGCAGCAGATGGTGTTGCGCGATCAGTACTGCAAGGACTCGTCCAACTCGGATTTCCAGTTCGCGCTCACCGAGATCGCCGACGAGTGCCGTCACTCGATCATGTTCGCTCGGGCCTGCCAGAAGATGGGCATCAAGGCGTACCTGCCGCGCCGGTCGAGCATCGAACTCGGCCGCGGATTCAAGGCCCTGGCATCCGCCGAGGTCGCCTACGGCGGCATCCTCGTCGCCGAAGAAGTTCTCGACGTCATGCAGCGCGACTGGATGCGCGGCGAGAACGTCCTGCCCCTCGTGCGCACCACCAGCAAGATCCATGTCGTCGAGGAATCGCGGCACATGACGTTCGCGCGCGCGCAGATGCGTGAAGACATCGAAGGCAAGAGTCCGGCTCGCCGCAAGGCCAGCGCGCTCGTCGTCGCGATCGCCGCTCGACTGATCGTGTCCAACATGGTCAACAAGGAGGTCTACGCAGCAGCGGGCCTCGATGTCGACCGTGCGGTGAAGGAAGCGAAGAACAACGCCCACCACCACACGATGATGCGCACCTCGAGCGAGCATCTGATGGCATTTCTTCTCGACTGCGGTTTGATCACCAAGCCGGCGGAGATGATCTACCGTCGTCTGCACATGCTCTGACCACTCTTTTCGAGGCCGTGAAGGACATCCGATAACCCATGCCGTTCGCGATCACGCAGAACTGTTGCAACGACGCATCCTGCCTGTCGGTGTGCCCGGTCAACTGCATTCATCCGACCCCCGACGAGCCGGATTTCGGTAAGACCGAGCTGCTGTACATCGATCCACGATCGTGCATCGACTGCGGTGCGTGTGCGGATGCGTGCCCGGTCGACGCGATCACCCGGGTGTCCCGGTTGACTCCGGACCAGCAGATCTACGCCGAGATCAACGCGGATTACTACCGCGACAAGCCGGCGGTTGCGGAGTGGGGTGAGCCGCGCTTTCCGGTGGCGACGGTCAACGAGCTGCCTCCGGTCAGTATCGCCATAGTGGGCACCGGTCCGGCGGCCTGCTACACCGCGCAAGCCCTGCTGCGCGTGCCGGGAACCACGATCACGTTCTACGACCGGCTGCCGACCGCAGGCGGTCTGGCGCGCTACGGCGTGGCACCGGACCACCTCGGCACTCGACGCATCAGCGAGCACTTTCGCGGAATCTTCGCGCACCCACGCGTGACGATGAAGCTCGGCATCGAGGTGGGCAAGGACGTCGATCACGTCGAGCTGGCTCGAAAGTTCGACTCCGTCGTCTATGCCGTCGGTGCCGACAAGGATCGAGCGCTCGAGATTCCCGGTGTCGATCTCGACAATTCGGTCAGCGCGCGCACCCTGGTCGGCTGGTACACCGGGCATCCCGACGTCCCCGCCGACGCCATCGATCTCACGGGCGTCGACCGCGTCACCATCATCGGCAACGGCAACGTCGCCCTCGACGCCGCGCGCATTCTCACGGCCGATCCCGATTCTCTGAACGGAACCGAGATCGCCCCACACGCGTTGGCAGAGCTCCGTCGCAATCGCGTGCGAGAGGTGGTCGTCCTGGCTCGACGAGGACCGGAGTTCGCGGCATTCACACGATCGGAGTGCAAGGCGCTCGTCGATCGCGCCGGAGTCGACGTCGTCGTGGCGGGACCGGACGGAATTTTCGACGCGATCGACCGGCTGCCGTTGTCCGCTCCCGCATCGGCGCTGGCCGGTGCGGCCCGAGTCGATCTCGGATCCGGCGCGCACGGGCGTCGCATCGTGTTCGCCTTCGGGCGGGCACCTTCTGCTGTGCATGGGCAGGGCTCGGTGGAGTCCATCGAGGTGGGAGTGGGTGAACACGCGGTCACTCTCTCGACGGAGCTGGTGCTGCTCGCGATCGGTTATCGCGGAACACCGTCGCCGGGCGTCCCGTTCGACGACATCACCGGCACCATCCGTAACGAGGGCGGCCGCGTCACCGCGGCCGACGGCACTCCGGTGCCCGGGTGTTACGTGGTGGGGTGGGCCAAGCGCGGGGCGACCGGTGGCATCGGCGACAACAAGATCGATGCCGAGGAAACAGCCGAGGCGTTGTTGGCGGATGTACCCACTCGAGGTACCCGGCCGCTGGGCTGGTATGGCAAGGTCAGTGCCGCCTTGGGAGACCGAGTGTCGCGAGCACGCTGACCGGTCGGTATTTCCCGGTTCTGTTCATGTTGTGTAGCAGTCTCATTCGAGTCTGAGCAATTCCGGCGCGCGGCAGGCCGCCCGGGGTTACCGTTGAGTATGGCTGAACGGGGGGCCAAGCCCCAGGTTTCTTTTGTGAGACGGACGATGCTGCGCGCAGTCCGGTCGTTGTTCAATCCGCTCCGGCCCGACGACTACCTGTCGATGATCAATCCGCTGTGGACCACTCGTGAGCTCCGCGGCAAAGTCGAACGTGTGGTTCCCGAGGGATCCGAGGCCGTGTCGGTGTACATCCGTCCCGGTTTCGAGTGGCAGGGTCACACGCCGGGCCAGTACGTACGGCTCGGGGTGTTGATCGACGGCCGCTATCACTGGCGGGCGTACTCGTTGACGTCCGATCCGGACCCGGAGGACGGGTTGGTCAGCGTCAGTCCCAAGCTCGTGCCGTCCGGCACGGTGTCGCCGTATCTGGTGGGTACCATCAGAACCGGCGATATCGTCCGGCTCAGCGAGGTCGAGGGTGAGTTCACGATTCCGAGTCCGGTTCCGGACAAGATGGTGTTCATCAGCGCCGGTAGTGGCATCACTCCGATCATCAGCATGTTGCGATCCCTGGATCATCACGACCAGGTCCGCGACGTGGTCGTGGTGCACTCGGTGCACAACCGTGAACAGTTGATGTTCGCGGATACGCTCGAGGAACTGGAAGCCAAGCACGGCGGACTGACGGTGAAGCTACGTATCACCAGTGACGAAGGTCGGATGAAGGCGTCGGAACTGGACGAACTGGTTCCGGATTGGCGTGAGCGAGAAGCATTCTGCTCCGGTCCGGGCGAGCATCTCGACGATCTGCGCTCGTACTGGAAAGACCAGGGCGAGTCGGAACGCTTCCATTACGAGAGTTTCCAGCCCGTCATCGGCGGTGGAGACGACGCTGGTGAAGGCGGAACCGTGCGCTTCGTCAACAGCGAGAAGGACGTCGAGTGCGACGGCGGCACAACGATTCTCGCCGCGGGCGAGGAAGCCGGCCTGGATTTGACGTACGGCTGCCGAATCGGCATCTGCCATACGTGCGTAGGTACCCTGAGGAAGGGGCGTTTACGTGACCTACGTAACGGGGATATCTCCGAACCTACGGGGCAAGCGGTTCGGATCTGTGTCAACACTGCTGAGGGCGACATCGAAATCGAACTCTGATCTTCCATTCGAACAGGGGAATGTATGTCTATCGACGAAACCACCAGGCGCTTCACCGACACCGATGAGCCGGTGAACCCGCTGGCGCACCTGAGTGACGAGACGATCGCCGAACTCGCCAAGGAGTTCGACGCCATTCACGACGAGGTGTACTCCAGCCTCGGTGACAAGGACCGCAAGTACATCACCTCGGTGATCGCAGCCCAGCGTCAGCTGCTGGTTGCCGGCCGCGTGCTGTTGCTCGGCTCCACCAGCAAGCCGGCGTGGCTGGCCGGCACCGCATGCCTCGGCATCGCGAAGATCCTCGAGAACATGGAGATCGGCCACAACGTCATGCACGGCCAGTGGGACTGGATGAACGATCCGGAAATCCACTCCTCGGTGTGGGACTGGGACACCGCGTCCACCGCCAACTCGTGGAAGCACTCCCACAACTACGTGCACCACACTTATACGAACATTCGCGGCAAGGACAAGGATCTCGGCTACGAGATCATGCGTATCGATCCACGTCAGAAGTGGAGCCCCGTCTACCTGGCCCAGCCGTTCTACAACGTGCTGCTGATGGCGTTCTTCGAGTGGGGCGTCGCCCTGCACGATCTCGACATCGAGGCTATCCGTCGCGGAGAGAAGCCCGTCAAGGAGCTCGTCGAGGACCTCAAGGGCATCGGCGTCAAGGCACGGAAGCAGTTCGTCAAGGACTACGTGGGCTGGCCGCTGATCAGTGCCGGGGCATTCGCGCTGGCGCAGCTCGCCTCGGGTGGTCGTCTACCCGAGAGCAAGAGGTCTCGCCTCGCGTCCAAGCTGCGGGGATCCGCGCGTTTCGGCAAGAACCGCCGGACGGCCGCCCTGTTGGACAGTCGGGTCAGTGGTGTCGAGAGCACGTTCCTCTCGACGGTGGCCGCCAACTTCACCGCCAACATCATTCGCAATGTCTGGTCGAACGCGATCATCTTCTGCGGTCACTTCCCGGACCAGGCATACACGTTCAGCCAGGAAGAGGTCGAGAACGAGACCCGCGGCGGATGGTACGTTCGCCAGCTCGTCGGCGCCGCCAACATCGACGGCGGACCGCTGTTCCACCTGATGAGCGGCAACCTGAGCTACCAGGTGGAACACCACCTGTACCCGGACATGCCCAGCACTCGGTACTCGGACGTCGCGCCGAAGATCAAGGACATCTGCGAGCGCTACGAATTGCCCTACAACACCGGGCCGTTCTTTCAGCAGTGGGGGATGGTCCAGCGGACCATCGCGCGATTGGCCTTCCCGGGTGGCAAGGTTCGGCCGAAGCCGGGCCCCTACCGTCCCGAGGAGAGCTGGCGTCGCAAGTTCGCCGAGGGTGCCACCAAGGACAGTGAGGCCGCCAAGACTCGCGGTCGCGTACCGGCCGAGCACCCCGCGGCGGGACCGGAGCACAACTCCGGTGGCGTCGACGTTCAGCCGCCGCCCCGTGGCGACGACTGAGTCTCGTTCCAGGACAGCTGGTAAGAACCGCGGCCACCCGATTTCCGGGTGGCCGCGGTTCTTTGTGTGTGTGTCGGTTGTGGGCCCTTACGCCATGTCGACATCCTTGGTCTCGATCAGTCTCTTGGTGCAGACCAGACTCAGCACCGACAGCAGAGCCAGCATCACGCCGATCGAGATACTGCCGAACGCGGCCGCGAGCGGTGCGGCAAGCATCGGCGGAATCGCGCCACCGAGAACGCCGGCGAGGTTGTAGCCCAAACCTGCTCCGGTGTAACGGAATCGGGTCTGGAAGAGCTCCGGAAGCAGAGCTCCGGTCGGGCCGTACGCAACACCGAAGATCGCGAGCGTCACGCACATGCCGATCACGAACGCGACCGGTGAGCCCGAGTCCAGCAAGGGGAACAGTGCTATCGACCACGGCACCGCGACGATGCACGCCGCCATGATGACCCGACGTCGGCCGACGCGATCGGAATAGGTTGCCGAGGTAGCGATGGCGATACCGAAGATCACCGCAGCGCCTATCCCGGTAACCAACACGAACGGGCGGTCGAACCCGAGGGTTTTGGTGCCGTAGCTCGTCAGGTATGCGGTCCCCATGTAGAAGAAGGCGAAGAGGGACGCCAAAGCGCCTGCCGCAGTGATGATTTCGCGCTTCTGGATGCGCCATGCGTCGAAGATCGGCAGTTTGGTCGGTGCCGAGTTCGCCGGAGCGTGCTCTTCGGCGAGCTTGTTGGCTCGAAAGACCGGGGTCTCTTCGATGGCCAACCGCATGTAGAGGCCGATGAGGACCAGAACAGCGCTGAGCAGGAACGGAATTCGCCACCCGTAGTTGAGGAAGGTCTCGTTGGTGTCGCCGAACAGCAGGCCGGTGGCGAGGAAGGTCGCACTGGAGAAGATGAACGCGGCCGAGGGTCCCAGCTGCGGGAACATCGCATAGAACCCACGCTTGCCGGCCGGTGCGTACTCGGCCGTGAGCAGCGTGGCACCCGCCCACTCTCCGCCGACGGCAAATCCCTGCCCGAATCTGAGCAGTACCAGAATGATCGGGGCTGCGACTCCGATGGTGGCTGCGCCGGGCAGTAGACCGATCGCGAAGGTGGACACGCCCATCAACAGCAGGGTCGAGATCAGGGTCTTCTTACGACCGATGCGGTCGCCGAAGTGGCCGAACAGCACCGCACCGACGGGCCTGGCGATGAACGCGACGGCGAACGTCGCGAACGACGCCACGGTGCCTGCGGTCGATCCGAGCGCCGGGAAGAAAATCGTGGGGAAGACGAGTGCGGCGGCAGTGCCGTAGATGAAGAAGTCGTAGAACTCGATCGTGGTGCCGATGCCACTGGCAACCGCTACTCGGCGGACGCTCGTCTTCGTCTGCACCGCCGGTGGGGTCGGAGTGGCGACGCCCGGATCCTCGGGCGAGACAGCGGTCATGGTTCCTCCGTTTTTGTCGGGTATCGGGTATATGTGCGATACCGAATGCGACGAACGGTAGTGATCCGGGTCACCCGTGGGATACCCCCGAATGGGGGGAACGATGACCGCCCCCACCCGAGCTAGTCCCAGTGGGCGGTCTCGACGGCAGCGCGGTAGGTGTTCTCGAGAAAGGCGAGCAGAAGTGCGTCGGGGTCCTCGGCGGTGCGGACGGACTCGTACGGAAGTACGTACTCGCCGAGATCACGATCGAAGTACGCGGGGGCGGTGACGGCCGGATGACTGTCGTAGCCGTCCGGGTTCGGGTAGGCGTACGCGTAGAACGCGCCCTCCGCGGCCCCGCCCGGCCAGAACCCGGCGCTCGACACCTCGTCGCTGTATGCCTCGTGCATCACCCAGTCGGGACAGTTCGGAACACCACCGGGATGTTGTGGTGCAGGCCTTCCGGAGAATCGTGTGACAGCGAGATCGAAAGCGCCCCAGAAGAAGTGGACCGGGCTGGATTTGCCGCGGAAGCCGGCTCGAAACTCCGAGAACACCCGATCAGCGCTGACGAGCGCTCGCCAGAACTTCTGGACGGCATCGGCGTCGTACGACGCGTGCTCGACGTCCTCGGCGAACGGTGTCGCGTGTGGCAGTTCGACCGGCACTGCCACGATCGGAGCCTCCACGCCGAGCCCGGAGAGCAGATCGGTGTACTCGGCGTAGAAGTCGGCAACGGTTCGAGGCTCGAGCTTCATGGTTCGGCGCTCGCCATCGGTGGTGGCGAGGATCAACTGGTGTGCGAGAAAGTCGAAGCGAATCTCGAGGCCTCGATCGCCGAGTGGCATCAGCGACGTCGTCAGGCCCGAGGCGTCGACGTACAGCGCAACTCCCCACCAGTGGTTGAGCGGGGGAGACAACGCCATTCGGGTCTTGCCGACTATTTGGGTCCACAGTTGCACCGTGTCGCGCGTGTCCGCCCAGCTGTCGACTCGAAGTTCGGGCCACGCGTCGTACGAATTCGTCATATGTCGATGATGCACGGACGAGGGGAACCAGACCATACCTGTGCCGAGACGCCGGGGCAGCACCTCAGGCGCGCCTCAGGATTCGTCGGTACGGTCGTCGGCAGTTGCGGTACGTCCGCAGCTCGTCAACGTGGAGGTGTCCGAGTTGTCCACCGACTCCAACCGGGGTGTTTTCGACGATGCTCGGGTCGCCGCCACGTACGTGGAATTCATGGGACCCACCGACGGATTTCTCGATCGCGGTGAGGCCGCAGCCTTGGTCGCCGCCGCAGACCTGGCCCGCGGGGTTCCGGTGCTGGACGTGGGTGTGGGGAGCGGCCGCACCACACCGCTGCTGCGATTGCTGGCCGAGCGTTACGTGGCAATCGACTACGCCCCCAACATGATCGGCGCTTTCCGGAAGAATTTTTCCGATCTTCCGGCGCACGTCGCCGACGCTCGTGACCTGGCGGCGTTCGAGGACGGTGAGTTCGGCTTGGTCGTCTTCAGCAACAACGGACTCGATACCGTGACCCACGAGCAACGCCGCCGCGTACTGGCCGAATTCGCGCGGGTGACCGACGAGACAGGCGTCGTGGTCTTCTCGACGCTCAATCGAGGTGGCCGGTCGTATCTGGAGAGCCCGTTTCAGTTACGGCGACCGACGACTCGGCCACAGTTCTCGCTGCGAGCACTTCTCGTCGCCGTCGGACGTCGTCTGCTCGATCCGTCTGGGCAGGTGCGCGGCGTGCGGAACTGGCTCGTCAATCGGTCGAAAGCCGAGGATCACCGATCGTGGGCTCTGGCCCCGTTGCAAGCCCACGAATTCGCACTCGTCATGCACTTCTCGACCCTCGACGACGTCCGCACTCTGGTGGCCGGCGCAGGCCTCGAACTGATCGCCGTCTACGGCGACGACGGCGAACGCATCGCGCCGGACCGACACGAGTCCGCGGCTGACAACTTCACCGTCCTCGCGAAAAAGCCTGCGCTGGAACGGCAATGACTGCGAGGTACTGAGCTCGGAAGCGTCGAGGTCACAGTCTTTCCAGCGCGGCGGTCATCTTCTCCACGGTCTCCGGAGCGACCTTTGCCTCGAAGCCCGCCTTCAGGAACGGGCCGGCAACCTTTGCCGCACCGTTGAATTCGACGTGCGCGTGGTAGTCGATCCAGGTCGACCCGGGGCCGTCGGCTGTCAGCGTAATGTCGTCGACGCTGGTTGCCGTCTTGTTCTTCCCCTCGAGCACGACGTGATCGGGCTCGTCGGTGACCAACGTATACGTCAGTTCGGTAGTGACTCCGAACAACTTCGAGACGTTGTGCCACTGTGTTCCGACGGCCACCGGGCCGTCGGAGACCTGGGTGCAGCTCTCGGTTCCCGGATCCCACGCCGACGCATTGGAGAAGTCGCGCAGGAATGCCGCGGCCTTGTCGAGCGCGACAGCGGCGGTGAAGGTTCGGGTGACGTCGACCATGAGGTTCTCTCTTTCGATGGATCAGTTCTCGACGGTGACGCCGAGGTGTTCTGCGAGACGGCGCATCGTGCCGACGATCTGTTCTTCGGTCACCCTCGGAAAGCCGGCCATCTTTCGAAACTCCGGATCGGTGACGCGGGACCAGTCGTAGACCTGCGTCAGCGCTGTCCTGTCGTGGGCGACCTCCTCGAGTTCCCAGGACCACCGCGTGCCACGGGGTTCCATGCCCTGGCGATTGGGAATCCAACCGATGCGTCGGTCCTGCTCGAACACGAAGACGGTGTTCTCCATGACGTACTCGCCCAGTTCCGGTTGATACATATCCATCGCGAAGGTGTCGCCCACCGCGTTCAGCGGCGTCGGATCGATCGCGCCGCGGAGCATTTCCGAGCCGTCGACCGCGGCCTGGACCTCGGGATTGGCGAGCGCGGTGAAGACGGAGGCGGGAGGAGCGTCGATCACGCGGCGGACGGTCAGTTCGTGGGTCATGGGGCCACGCTTTCCGGTTGATTACGCTGGCTACGCAGTTACCCCCGTCTGCGGGGAAGGAAACTCCTGCCTTCCGACGGTTTTGCATTGCAGTGGACACAGCGACGAAACACCACCGCCACGAGGCATTCGTACAGTCGCCGAGTCGGACTCCGCACACACCAGGTGCGGAGCGCACCTTGCCAAGGGGTAGCCATGAGTGGAAATACCGTCCGCCTGCAGGCGATCAAAGACGTCGAGGCGTACGTGCCGCCTGCGGTCAGCTTCGTCGGAGACGAGAAGCCGGGCGAGATATTCGGTGAGAACGTCTTCAGCAAGGTCGTCATGCAGAAGCGACTGCCCAAGTCGGTCTTCAAGTCGGTGATGGCCACGATCGACAAGGGCAAGAAGCTCGACCCCATGGTGGCCGACGCGGTGGCGTCGGCGATGAAGGACTGGGCTCTGGAGAAGGGCGCAACGCACTACGCGCACGTCTTCTACCCGCTCACGGGGTTGACGGCCGAGAAGCACGACAGCTTCTTCGATCCCGTCGGTGACGGCAGTGCGCTCGCCGAATTCGCAGGCAAGACGCTGATTCAGGGCGAGCCCGACGCGTCGAGCTTCCCCAACGGCGGCCTGCGCAACACGTTCGAGGCACGCGGATACACAGGCTGGGACGTCACCAGCCCGGCGTACGTCCTCGAGAACCCGAACGGTAACACCCTGTGTATCCCGACGGTGTTCGTCTCGATGACCGGTGAGGCCCTCGACCACAAGACGCCGCTGTTGCGTTCGCAGCAGGCGATGGGCGGACATGCCGAGCGCATCCTGAAGCTGTTCGGACACGAGAACATCGAGAACATCGTCTCGTTCTGTGGCCCGGAGCAGGAGTACTTCCTCGTCGACCGGCACTTCTTCCTGGCCCGTCCCGACCTGCTCAATGCAGGTCGCACCCTGTTCGGCTCGAAGCCGCCCAAGGGTCAGGAATTCGACGACCACTACTTCGGTGCCATCCCCGAGCGCGTGCTCGGCTTCATGATGGACACCGAGCGTGAGCTGTTCAAGCTCGGCATTCCTGCCAAGACCAGGCACAACGAGGTAGCACCCGGACAGTTCGAGATCGCGCCGATGTTCGAGCGCGGCAACATCGCGGCCGATCACCAGCAACTGTTGATGACGACGTTCAAGACCATTGCCAAGAAGCACGGCATGGAGTGCCTGTTCCACGAGAAGCCCTTCGAGGGCGTCAACGGCTCCGGCAAGCACGTCAATTTCTCCCTCGGCAACTCCGACCTGGGATCGCTGCTGGTGCCCGGCGACAACCCCCACGACAACGCGCAGTTCCTCGTCTTCTGTGCCGCCGTCATCCGCGCGGTGCACAAGTACGGCGGTCTGCTGCGCGCATCGGTGGCGTCGGCGACCAACGATCACCGCCTCGGTGCCAACGAGGCTCCGCCCGCGATCATCTCGATCTTCCTCGGCGATCAGCTCGCCGACGTGTTCGACCAGATCGCCAAGGGCGCAGCCACATCCTCGAAAGGCAAGGGCACCATGATGATCGGTGCCGACACCCTGCCCGTACTGCCGACCGATCCCGGCGACCGCAACCGAACCAGCCCGTTCGCCTTCACCGGCAACAGGTTCGAGTTCCGCGCCCCCGGTTCGATGCAGACCGTCAACGGCCCGATGGTCACGATCAACACGATCATGGCCGAGGCGCTCGACTACATGGCGACCAACCTCGAAGCGGCCGTCGCCGACGGCACCGATTTCGACACCGCCGTGCAGAATCTGCTGACCGAGATCATCACCGAACACGGCGCGGTGGTGTTCAACGGCGACGGCTACTCCGACAACTGGCAGATCGAGGCCGAGGCACGCGGCCTACCGAACCTGCGTACGACGCTCGACGCGTTGCCGGAGTTGATTTCCGAGTCGGCGATGGAACTGTTCGAGAAGTACAAGGTGTTCAACCACCGAGAGATGCACTCGCGCTACGAAATCGGGCTCGAGCAGTACGCGTTGACGGTGTTCGTCGAAGCGCGGTTGACGCTGGAAATGGGTCAGACATCGATCCTTCCCGCTGCACTGCGCTACCAGACGGAATTGGCGCAGAACGTCAGTGCGCTCAAGGGCGCGGGCGTCGACGACGTGGACATGACTGCGCTGCACGCAGTCTCGGCTCCACTGTCGGAACTGCGCGCAGCGTTGGCGACATTGAAGACCGCCCTCGAAGCGAATCCGGGCGGCGACGCTCTGGCCGAGGCCACCCACGCCAAGGACGAACTGTTGCCTGCGATGGCGGCTGTCCGTTCTGCGGCCGACACCCTCGAGGCAATGGTGGCCGACGATCTCTGGCCGCTGCCGACGTACCAGGAGATGCTGTACATCCTGTGAGTGAGCAATGTCTCGGATCGGAATAGCTTCATGGATCTCGGTCGTTCGAGTGATCAGTGGCAAGGACTGTGCACGCACTCGTAAGGAGATAGAGAACCATGAAGTTGTTTTCCCCGTTGACGCTCGGTGACCTGAAGCTCGACAACCGGTTGGTGATGGCTCCGCTGACGCGGGTGCGCTCAGGACGTGACGGAGTGCCGGGTCCGCTGGTGGTCGAGCACTACAAGCAGCGGGCGTCCCTCGGTCTCATCGTCAGTGAAGGCACCTACCCGAGCCATGCGGGCCAGGGCTTCCCCGGTCAGCCCGGTCTGGTGACCGACGAGCAGATCGAGGGGTGGCGCAATGTGGCCGACGCAGTGCATGCCGACGGCGGGCTGATCTTCGCTCAGGTGATGCATGCCGGGCGCGTGACCCACGAGGCGACGACGGGTGGCCGTGAGGTCGTCGGCCCCAGTGCCATCGCCATCGACGGCGAGACTCACACGTACGAGGGAAAGAAGGCGTACCCCACCCCGCGTGCACTGCGGGAGGACGAACTGCCCTCGGTGATTGCCGATTTCGTACAGGCCTCGAAGAATGCGGTCGCTGCCGGTATGGACGGCGTCGAGGTTCACGGTGCCAACGGTTACCTGTTGCACGAGTTCCTTTCGCCCGCCTCGAACCAGCGTGACGACAAGTACGGCGGTTCGCCGGAGAACCGGGCGCGGTTCGTGGCCGAGGTGGTCGAGGCCGTGGCCGCGGCACTCGGAGCCGGCAAGGTCGGCATCCGCATTTCGCCCGAGCACAACATTCAGGATGCGCTCGAGACGGACTCCGACGACGTGCGTGCCACCTACCGCGCGCTGGTCGAGCGGCTCGCGCCGTTGGGTCTGGCGTACCTCAGTGTGCTGCACAAGGATCCGTCGGGCGAGCTGGTACAGGATCTGCGGCAGGCGTTCGGTGGTGCCGTGCTCGTCAACAGCGGCTTCGGTGAGATCACCACTCGCGACGAGGCTCTGTCGCTGCTCGAGAACGGCATCGGTGACGCCATCGTCGTCGGCCGTCCGGCGATCGCGAACCCCGATCTCGCCTACCGCTGGCGCGAGGATCTGCCGCTGAACGAGCCTGATCCGAGCACCTTCTACACCGATGGTGCCAAGGGCTACACGGATTACCCGGCCCTGCAGCACTGAGAGTGCCTGCGGCAGTGGTGTGGTCAAGCGCCCCAGAGGGGCTGTTGCATTTTGTGTGAGCGGTAGTTCGACGTTGCAAAGGGGTGGCTCGGGTTCGATGCCCGGGTCACCTCTTTTTCGGCCCTGGGGTGCTCATTCAGGCCAGCGCTACGGTGTGTGTTGCGGTCAGGTGGGTGAGAATCTTGCCGATGTTGTGCACCGCGGCGTGGAAGGACCACTCACTCGTCGCCCGGTCGACGCCGCGGCTGGTGAATCGCCGGAATCCGAGGTTGTGTTTGGCATGTCCGAACGGTGTCTCGGCGATGTGAGACCGTTTGCGGTAACTTGCGATTCCCTCCGGGGTGGCTAATCGTTCGGCCATCCTGGTAATCGAATTACCCTGTGGTGGTGCAGGATCCGATACCGGCGTAGCTACGGCC
>NZ_JBFBMD010000026.1:0-59651 GCF_040686915.1 Rhodococcus sp. NPDC077669
CCTGCGCTTCTGCGAACTCGACGACTGACACATGCTCGACTGACAGACGATTCACTGCTCCCGCCCACGGATCGCTTGACATGTATAGGACCGTCATGGGTGACCCTGATCGTCGGCGTCCTCGCCGTGATCGGGGTCGGCCTGACCGTCCGCCAACGCACCGTCGCCGACAAACGCGCTCAAGCCTGGCAACGGATCACCTGGTGCCTCGATCACACCGTCAGCGGAGACCTCGAGCGATTCGAACTCGGCTGGGACATTTACGCCACCGTCACCGACTCCCCACTGATCACCACCACCGAGCGCGCCGTACTTCGCGCCACGTCCTCACGAGCAGCGCGTGCACTGGCGCAGGCCAGCGAAACCGAGGACACTGATACCCAGACCGAGCAGGAGGACCCGCGATGACCACCACCGAGAAGCGCAGCAACTGGACACCGGCCGAACGACGCCGCGGCGCAGCAGCAGCAGCCCGCGCCTCGATCGCATTGTACGAACGCGACAACCTCGAGGTCCCCCAGTGGCTCCGCGACACCGCCGCCGGCAAACCCACCGTGCTCCCAACCGAACAGCCCTGAGCACCGGCCGCACGTAACATCGACCACGGCCCACCGGCCCCACCCCCTGCGGGCCGGTGGGCCTTTTCGTGGCGGCAGCCCGGCCGTCGCACCGTCGGTGTAGGCCACCCTGCGGGCGTCCCGCCGAATCGAACTCCGCTGCGCTGCGTCCTGTGAAAAGAATCTTTGTTTTCCCTTCTGGGCCTCCGATTTTGACCGGCGGTGACCTCCGCGCAACCGCCGGCGTCGCACGCTCCGGCCCGAGGGCTCCGAAAACTTTTCACAGCGCCTCCGGCTGAAAAATTTCCGGCCCGACAATTGCACTCCGGCCCCCTCATGCCGGTCCAACTCTCCCTGCCAGAAGGGCAAAAAAATTGGCGGGGTCCAGGACCGTCGTCACCGAGCAGGGGAGGCCGACATGGTCCGCAAGTACAGGCAAAAAGGAACACCGATCGACGTCAAGGGGATGGACCGCAGGCGCGAAGCTGCGATGCGCGCCGCCGACGCCCACGCCGTGGTCACTCACACCACCGCCATGATCGCCGAGGTGGGAACGATCGACGTGCGGGTCCTGCATGCCGGATCCGACACCGCCGAGCTGCATATCAACCTCGGACCGTTCTTCCTGATCTTCCGCAACGCCGCCGCCGTCCACGGATTCATTTCCGCGTTCGCCGCGGTCCGCTCGCAGATGTTCGGCCTCACCGGAAAAGTCGGCGTACCGCTCACCGTGCGAGACGAATTCGCGATGGCCACACTCGCCGTCGTCTACCTCGACACCCCGAAATACCACGTCGAAAACGTCCAGCGCTACAGCGAAGTCCAACGCCGCCCCATCCACTGGGTCGAGTTGGTCATGGGACCGGTGACCTGGCGCATTGTGGACCACGACAGCTACGACACGCTGATGGAGCAGTTCCGCAAAATGCACCGTGTCTCGGTCGGTGCGTTCCCCGACGGTGGCCGCTACCGCCGTGACCCGACCAAGGTCCTCGATGCCTTCGACGAGGCCGAGAGCGACGCCTGACCCGCCCGACCCAAGTACGCCGATCGGCCCGGACCTTCCGCCAGGTCCGGGCCGATCGGCGTGTGTCCACAGGGCAATTTCTCTATCCACAGGTTCACCGAAACCCCAGGACAGGGCGGCCGCTCGCTTCGCTCGCGGCGCAACACTGATCCCACCTCGACCGTTCTCGACGAAAGGTTCACCCCGTGATCACCTGGACCCTCACCACCACCGTCTTCGACCGCCGCCCGGCTTTCACCGCAGCAGGTAGCGAACTCACCCGCACCGACGCCGTCGACGCGGCAGCGAACGCGACCCGCTCGGCGCTGATGGACGCCAGAACCAATGTCGCCGCGGGGACCGGTCCCGTGTACACCATCGCCATCGATCACCAGACCGCCCTCACGATCGGCACCGGTGGTACCCGTAGCGGCGAGCTCGTCCTCGACGACGCACTCGACGCCATCGAAGCGTTCGAGCATCACCAGGCAGGGGTCGTCCGAGCTCCACTCGACTTCTTGTGACAACACCCAGGCCGCAAGCCCGAAAGCGTTGTTACGCAGAGACTGTGTCGGTACCGACCGTCATACTGCCCACCATGCGAATACGCACCACCTGCGGCCCGCCTCTACCCGGCGAACTTGCCGCACAGCTCGCACGAGCGATCGCTCTCGCCGATATCGTCGGTGCACAGCACCGCCGGGCCGACGACGACGCCGACTCAGGGCGTCGAACGAGGGCGCTCATCGCGCGGCAATGAGAACGAACATGCGCGTCGAGCTCATTGCCGCAACAGTGATGTCGCTAGACCTGTGCCGGTGTGCGCAGGCCTGCAGAGAGTCCACCGCTGGGTTTGCCGTTGGAATTGTGCGTCAGCCGCCGCGGCAACCCACACGCGATCGCGTACTCCACGATGTCCATTCCAGGATCCTGGAGCAGCAGCACCTGCGCTGTCACCATCACCACGTTCCACCGCACCCGATCGGCGTCCTCGCCCGGTAGCACCTTCTCGGTCCGCTTGGTGTCCGTCGAGCGCTGATGACCAGCGCGATCGAGGCGATACGGCGCATCCGACCAATCATGGCCGGCGATTTCTGCGGCCATCTCTTGCGCAGCACGACTGAGCATTTTTTTACCTCCAACAGGTATCCGTCGCCTCTTCCCGTCGAAGAGGACCACCTCGAACGGTACTCCGAAAGCCGACCCGAAGCGCGCCGCCACCGAGTGCACGATCACCGAGCCCGGTGACGGCGCGAGTCGTGCATTCCGCCTGGCAGCGGTGCCGGCCACCCTGCGGGCGTCCACCGAATCGAACTCCGCTTCGCTCCGCACTCGAAAGAGCAAGACGTTTTTTCACTCCGGTTCTGGCTAACGGCGAGCATCCATCACCCGTGACCGCCGGCTCAACCCCTCGCTCCGCTGCGCTACGGCCAAGGCTCCGAACACTTTTCGTAGAGCAGTCGCTGCGCTCCCACGAAAACTGTCCGAGACGAGGGGTTGCCCCGTCGTCCCCGTGCGCTGACTTCTCTCCTCACGCCAGAAACGGCGAAAAAACGTGGCAGGGCAAAGGGCCAGGCCACCAGTCGAGAAGGGAAGTCACCACATGCACGACACCGTCACAGGACCGAGGACGGTGGGACTGCGCACCGCGATCATGACCGCGATCGGTCAGGTACCGGCGCAGGTCAAGACCCACGCACTCGCGCAGGTCACCGCCTACACCGAGCAGGTCAACCGGGCCGCAGCGGATGCGAACTCGACCACCGTCGATGTGCACCTCGAGCGGGCCGCGTTCTGGGCGTGCACCGCGCGCGAACACGGAGCCAGCGAGGACGAAATCCACGCCGCACGGGAGGCAGGCCACCACCGCGTGGCCACCGCTCAGCAGTAACCCCCAGGCCCCCGTACAGGCCCGGAAAACAAGAAAACACCGGACAGCTTCTATCTGCCCGGTGTCTCCAACCGAAGAATCTACCAGGGAGAGACACCACCATGACCACAAGCACCGAAACCGCCACCGCCGCAACCGAAGCCCCCACGACCGGCACCACGCCGGTCGTGGGGGCGGGCGAGGTATACGCCCGCCTGCACCCCACCGCCCTCGAGGTCGGCCCGAACGTCCGCGACCACGTCGACACCGACAGCCAGGATTTCCGCGACCTGGTCGCGAGCGTCGTCATTCATGGTGTCGTACAGGCGATCTCCGCAGTCCGCGACGGCGACAAGGTCGTCGTCATCGACGGCCAGCAGCGCACCCTCGCCGCGATCGAAGCCGGGGTCGAGAGCGTGCCGGTGCTGATCCGGACCGCCGCCGCCAAGGCCAAGGACCGGGAAATCGACCGACTCACCACGCAGGTCGTCACCAACGACCAGCGCACCGACCTCACGCCAGGCCAACGAGCGAAGGCCGTGACCGACATGCTCGAACTCGGTGTCTCGGTGACCAAGATCGCCAAGACAGTTCAGCTGGGGCGCGAGACCGTGAAAGTTGCTGGCGCAGCGGGCCGCTCGCAAACCGCGCTCGACGCTCTCGACTCCGGACAGCTCGACTTGGAACAGGCCGCAATCGTGGCCACGTTCGACGCAGACGGCGACACCGCCGCCGTCGACGAGCTGCTCGGCGCACGGTACAACTTCCGGTGGACCGCGCAGCGCCTGCTCGCCGACCGCGCCGAGCGCAAGGCCCGCGCCGAAGCAGGCACGCCCTACAGCGAGCGAGGGTTCACCGTCCTCAAGGAAGAACCGGCCCACGGCAGCCCGTACCTCCGCGCTGAGGACCTGGTGTCCGCAGACGGCAGCGCAGTGACCGACACCGCCATCGACGCCGCAGCCGGTCACTGGGCGGTATGGCTGTCGAAAGAGGACCAGTTCACCCTCACCGCGACCGGCGCGGTCATCGACGAGGACAGCATCGACTGGGACACCGAGGACGACCCGGAAGCCGAAGCCGGAACCGGGTTGCACCACCACAAAGACATCACCGCCGCCGAGGTGTGGGTCGCGGAGTACTTCACCACCGACCCCGATGCCGCCGGTGTGAAGCCGGGGCCGATCCTCGCGGCCGCGTTGGCCGAACCCACCGGTGACGTGGACCCCGCCGATGCCGAGGCCGTCGCGCAGTCCCGCGAGCGGAAGCGACTCGCCGCCGAGTCCGCAGCGAAGGAATCCGAGCGGGCGGTACGCAGGCGTACCAAAGCGCTCAACGTCGCATCGGTCGCCTCGACCGTGGTCCGCAAGGAGTTTCTGGCGAAGTTCCTCACGCGCAAGACGCTGCCGAAGGGTGCCGCGAAGTGGATCACCGACACGCTCGTAGACGAGCCGGGACTGCTCACCCAGAACAAGGCGTCAGGGCACCTCGCGGAGCTGTTGGGGGTCACCGTCGCCGAACCGACCAGCATTGTCTACGGAGACTGGAAAGAACGTGCCGCCCGCGACGCACTCGCCCCGGTCATCGACAAGGCCAGCGATACCCGCGCTCAGGTGATCCTGCTCGCGCAGCTCCTCGCGGCGTACGAGGCACGGATGAGCGGGACCGGCAAGGACTGGTGGAAGCGCACCGGCTACGGAAACCAGGACAACTACCTGGACCTGTTGGCCGAGCACGGCTACGAGCTGACACCGGTCGAGCAAGTTGCAGCCGGAAGACTGACCCCCGAAAAGGGCTACGACGCACTCACCGCAGCCAGCGAGGAGTCCGTCACCGAGTAGGTAACGGCTGCTGGCAGCGGGTACCTCGACGGTGCCCGCTGCCGGTGGCTCCCGTCCCCGCCCCCGGTCGAGGGGGCCTGCGGCAGCCCCTCGAGCTCCCCCGCTCGACGCGCCACCACCGGCACCCGCTCACCTCGACGCAGGCGGCTCACCGCCTCAATGAGCGGCGTTGAACGCCTCTTCGATATCGGCCGGAATCCGGCCGCGATCGCTGATCTCGTAGCCCTGATCGAACGCCCACTGCCGAATCGCCCGCGTCTGCTCCGGATCACGCTTGCCCGATCCGCCGGCCGCTGTCGCGGTCGACGCGGCAGCAGGGGAGGGCTTACGCTTGCGGCCACCGACCCGCGTTGCATGCCCGGTGTAGTAGTCGAGCTTCTTGTGAAACTCGTTCGCGTTCTTAGCTTTCAGGTCGATCGAGTACTCGACACCGTTGATCGCGAACTCGATCGTCTCACCGGACTCGTCGTAGATGACCGACCCGTCGATATCGTCCACCAATTGGGTTGTCACTCGTTTTGCCACAGCCGGAAAACCTTTCATCGACACATTCGCACTGCACAACCGCATTCGTCTGCACGAGGGTAACCAGCGCCGATATCCGCATTCTTCACCGACACGGAAATTCGAGCCGCTATCGAGCCGTATTCGATTTTCCGCAATCGGACTCATAGCACCGAGAAAGCAATACCGCCCTCGTAGCGGAGGGGTTATGCAGGAGCCGATGCCATTGCAGTGCAACAGTATTCGGCCGCGTGAACGCGTCCGCACGTCCCCTTCGGGGCCGCCCCATATGGGTCACATTTTGGTCGTACGAGTCGCCCGAGTCTGACATGCCGGGGACCCCGACCAGTCAACCCACGGTCGCAGGCTCCCTCTTCGGGGTTGACAGGCCACCCTCGTCATGTCGATCGGGGACGTCTCATCCGAACCTTTGGAAGGTGTCCCTGACATGAACAACTACGAACTGCTCAACGATCACCAGATCATCACCGCGCTCATCGGCGCAGCCGCGAATGCCCCCGCCGAAGATCCGCGCGCGGCCCGGTGGGCCACCGAAGCGCTCGCGCTCGCCAGCGCAGCAGAGCTGCCCATCCTCATCGAGGAGGCCGAGGGAGTGCTCGGACGCATCGAGCACGACACCACCTGCCGGTGGTGCGCCGGGCAGCCGGGCTCAGCCATCCCGGTCGGCTCCTTCTGGTGCACCCACTGAGCTACGCCCCCGGGGGTCCCGGTCCCGCTACGGGGCCGGGACCCCCCTTTTTGTCTCCCATTCCGTTACCGAGATGTAATGAAATGAAACGTAACGATATGAAACGAAATGATATAGTTCTGCCATGACCGCAGCCGAGCCGCCCCGCAAGCCAGGCCGACCCCGCATCCACGCCACCGCGGCCGATCGGGTGCGGGCCCACCGCGCCAAGGCAGCGGAAAAGGCCCGCAACCTCGTCGCTGCGGGCGGCGTCGACGAGGTCGACACTGCGAGTCCCGAGCTCGCCGTCGCGTCGCTCGCGGCCGTCCTCCCCGCGCTGGCCACGCAGGCCGAACAGATCACCGCACTGGTCCAGCGGGTCGAATCCGCGATCGGCACCGTCTCGGACCCCAAGGCCCTCGATCAGCGTCTCGAGCTGATGCGCGCCGAAACCGCACGCACCGTCTCCGCCGCAGAAGAGCGCGCCGCAGCCGCCGAAGCGGCGGCGCACGCCGCGACCGTTCGCGCCGACGCCCTCGACGCCGAGAACGACGAGCTCCGCGCCGATGCCGCCGACGCATGGGAGCAGACCGAGGCAGCAGAAAGTGCCGCCGAGCAGGCCCGTGCCGACCTGGAGGAGCAGAAGGCCGCGCACCGGCGCACCCTCGATGAGCTCGATGCACGCCAACGCGCCGAAATCAATGCTCTGCAGGACAATCACGACTCGATCGTGGCCTCGCTCAACACCAGCCACCGCGAGGCGATCGACCGCTACGACGAGAAGGATCGCCGTCTCGAGGCCGAGCTGGCCGAGCTGCGTACCGAGGCGAAGACCCTGCGCGCGGATCTCGCCGCCGAACGAACCGCACATCAGGACGACAACCGCACGCACGCAGCATCACTCGCCCAGCAGCGCACCGACGCCACCAAACGCGAGGTCGAGCTGCGCCGCGACTACACCGAGCGCATCGACGAACAGAAGATGATCGCTGCTGACCTGCGCGAGGAGATCTCGCTGCAACGCGCCGAACTCGATCGACTTCGCGGCCTTGAGGAAGACCGCCGGCACGACTGAAAGGGGCCGGTCATGCGGGGGAGCGGACGTTCACCGCACTACCTCGCCGCCTCCGGCGTCGCCCCATATGGGTCACCAAGGGGGGTCGTACGAGGACGCCGAGTCTGACATGCCGGGGACCCCGACCAGTCAACCCACGGTCGCAGGCTCCCTCTTCGGGGTTGACAGGCCACCCTCGTCATGTCCGATCGCTGCGTCTCATCCGAACCTCGAAAGGATCTCGCTATGCTTCCAGATCGGCTCTCCGCCATAGCATCCGCTGCCCACAACCGCGGCGCAACGAACGCCACCCACAACCTGGGAGGCCTGCACGCGGACGTGCACCACGCCACGATGTGCGGGCAGTGGGTCACACCCGAGCAGCTCGACAACCGAACCTGGGAATGCCTACTCGGCAAACACCGCACCGACGAACCGATCCAGCCACTCAAGCTCTAGCCGGAACGGCCCCGCCCACACCGGGCGGGGCCACACCCGTCGTCCGGCTCCGAGCTCGTCCAGTCATTCGATCGAATGACTGTTGCCCGGAACCACCACGCCCCGGGTGCGTCCAACAAAACATGGACGCCGAGGAACACGAAGCCATCCGAGACGAAGGCCACGACCCGGACCATCCCGCCGTCGTGCATGCCCTCGAACAGGTCAAACGCACGCTTCACCTCTACAGGTACCTCGCCTGGACTCTCACCGCAGACGACCTCGACGGCCACCGCATACCCCGTTGACGCGTACCACCAGCGCATTCGACAGTCGAACGCGTGTTCGATATTCTGGCGGGAGTCCCATCGGCACGGCGAAAGGTCACCTCTCATGGCCACCGTCGACGCGATCGAAGACCTCACCGGACTCGACAAAGCCACCCAGCTCGACGTCCTACGCCGCCGAATGGCCACTACCGTCGGCCACCGCGACCACGCACCCGCCGAACTGCCCACCGCAGTGCCAGACCGGGTCGAACCCGTCGTCGACGAGCATCAGGAACCGCTCATCGCCGCTGTGCGCGGCCAAACGCTCCGAACCATGCCCGTACCCCCACCGCTCGCCGCGCTGCTCCCACGCCGAGCCCTGGCCCGCGGAACCGCCATCACCGTCACCGGTGCCGGATCAGTCCTCATCGCACTCATCGCCGAAGCATCCGCCGCAGGCCACCACGTCGCACTCATCGGCCAACCCAAACTGAACCTGCTCGCCGTCCACGAACACGGAGGCGACCTGACAAAAATCGCGCTCGTGAAAACCGGAGAAACAGACCCTCTCGACGCCGCCTCGATTTGCCTCGACGGGTTGGATCTTGTCGTCACCACCCTCAACGGTCGCGACGTACCACCCACGCGCGCAAGAGCTTTGCTCGCACGCAACCGCAGACACGGCAGCATCCTGGCAATCACTGACGGACGCATGCCCGGCATCGACCTCACCATCGCATCGACCGTCCACAGCTACGGCGGCATCGAGCAGGGGAGAGGTCGCATTCGGTCGATCACCCTCGACACCACCGTCCACGGCCGCGGCACACCCCAGCGCACCGGCCGCTACACCCTCACCGCACCCACATTCGGTGAGCAAGGCCTGCGGTGGACACCCGCACCGGTCGACGACCTCACCGTCCGCCGACCGCTCGCGGCCGCGCAATGACCACCGATGCCGCCGGCGGAATGTTCGACGCCTGGCCCACCCACTTCGAGCCACCCACCCGACGACGCGTCTCGCCGCGCGTCGAGGGTCTTTAACCAATGAAGTGTTGTTGTTGCAATCGATTTGGCTGATTCCGGGTCGCCAGCGTGTTGATCCAAGCGATCTCTAGCCGGATCTACAACGGATCGCCGCAGCTAGCGCACACGGCTTCACCCTCTTCATAGATCGAGCCGCAGCAGTACGACGTCGTAGACTCTCCGTACGCCTCGTAGCAGGACTCGTGCCAGTCCACCCCGTCGACGTCGATGTGGCTGCCATCGTCGTCAGTGATCGGTTCCTCGCACCCATCACACGTCACAACCGCCACGTCCTTGCCACACCCTTCTTCGGTTCGTTCCATTTGCGTCACTGACGAAAGCCTGACGTGTCGTAGCAGTGCGCTACCGACCAGCCAAGTGACAGAACGTCTTTGCTGTACGCCACCCCAGTGGGGCGAGTTCGAATCTGCGAGGCTAGCGACTACCGCCGCAGTTACTTTTTCTTCTTGGCTTCAGCCAGCTTGTCCATCAGCTTCGCCTTCTCCCTCAGTCGATCGGCTTCTGCTCGGAGCTCACGTGGGCTCCGGTTCTTGGCACCGGGAGTGCGAGGCATGGGCATTCCTTCCTGACGAAATCATTAATTAATCATAAATCTATCATTCGCTGACGCTCGTGGAGTGTCCTGGCCTGGCTTTCGTCGCAAGCTACCGCGACACCGAGCCTGGTCCCGCCCCGTCGCTCCCGCACAATCACCCACCAGCCGTACCCCGCACTCTGGCCGACCCTACGGGCACGCCCCCAATCGGAACTCTGTAGAAGAGATCGAATTTCTTTTGTCGTTGGTGGCTTCTCCGAGCATCCATCACCCGTGACCTCCGCATCAACCGCCGGCGTCCGCTCCGCTCCCGACCCAAGGGCTCCGAAAACTTTTCACAGCGCCTGCGGCTGAAAACTTCCCGTCCCGACCGTTGACACTTCCGGCCCCGTGCGCTGGTTTCTCTCCCCAGCCACCACGGCAAAAAGAAATTGGCAGGGCAAAGGTCCAGGCCACACGGGTTATCGAGGAGAGATCCGCCATGCGCGCACAACACCCCACCACCGCCGACGAGATCGACATCATCGTCCACCGAACCGGCAGCCCCAAGGTCCGCCGCACCGTCAAGAAAGCCAGCGCCCGCCGCGACCGCCGCACTGCCCGCCGCGCACTTCGAGCCTGAACCGACGCTGCACACCCACCGCATCACGCCACTCCCGAAAAGGAACCGACATGACACGACCGACCACCACCACAGCCCGCGAGCTCGACCTCGTGCAGACCGTCGACCAGGGCTTCGAGAACGAAGACGGCACCGTCGACTGGATCAGCCGGACCCGCTACATCGTGCCGGCCAGCAACCGCCGCAGGATCCTCGACCGCGAACATCGAAACGGGATCGCCCCGGCAGCTGACGGTTGGCTGTACTGCGACCGCCGCGACCTCAGCACGCGCGACCTCCAGTGCATAGCCCTCACGCGCATTTCCTGGGACGACCCTCGTTACTTCTAACCCCGAAATGGGGCATTGATTACGCGCTCCTATTCGAATCGAAAACATGGCGGCGCAGTCATGAAAAGAACTTCGGTTCAACACAATTGGTGTTTATATCCACGACTTCAGCTGTAGATATAGCCCGGCAATTACCGTAGAATATAAGCCACCAGAACAATTCCCGGAAGGGTCCACTTATGTCGATCACCGTCTATACGAAACCAAATTGCGACGCCTGCAATGCCGCGAAACTTATGCTCGACAAAAAACATCTGGAATACCGAACCGTCGACGTCACCGAAGACGACACGGCCCTCCGCTTCATCACCCACGAACTCGGCTACCGACAGATGCCCGTGGTCGTCGTCGACGACATCACCCACTGGAGCGGGTTCCGGATCGAGGCCCTGACAAAGCTCACCGCAGCAGCCTGAGCCCACCGAACCACCCCAGGACAGGATCCGACATGCGACTCGTACCCGCCTACAACCCTGACCCCGACTACATCGACCGCCAGCTCGACGAAGAACTGGCCGCCATCCGCGCAGAGGCCGAACACAATCCCGACCCTGACGAGCGGTGCACGATGTGCGACAACCCTCAATCCTGGGGCACCGGGAACTGTGTCAGCGACGCCGGACGCCCCCACGTCTACCCCGCCGAATACGCCGGTATCGAACGCCACTACAGCGCACGGCCAGGCTCGACGTCCACGACCTGAACCACCCCCACGCCACACGAACGCGAGGAACCCGCGATGAACGCACTACGCGCAGTCCCCACACCCCTCACCGGTGACGACACCGCCATGGCAGTGCACGCCCGCGCCGACCTCGCATCCGTCGACGATCTCGACCACAACCGCACGGTAGAACCAAGCTACGACCCGGCCGCCGACCCCGAAGCAATGCTCCTGTGCGCTCTGATGGATGTCCGTGGCCGCCCCGCGGACGGTCTCGATACCGACCGCATCGCCGCCACACTCACGCCGGCGGATTTCGAGGATCCCGCACACGCGCGCATGTTCACCCTCATCGTCGAGCTCGTCGCGGCCGGCCAACCCCACGACTTCGCGTCCGTCACCGGCGCACTGATCCGATCCGGAGCAGACGGAGCGAAAGACGCACCCCTACGCAAACGCCTGATGGGCATTGTCACCGCCGGCGCACACGCCGTCGCGGCCGTCCACTACGCCGACAACGTCCTGTCCCAGTCGTACCGCCGCAGCTTCCACATCGCAGGCCAGCGACTCGTCCAGGCCGCCGAAGAGGGACCCGAAGCGGATCTGTTCGGCTACATGGTCGAACTGGGGACCGCGCAACGCGCAGCCTTCAATCGACTCAACACCTTTCGGTGCGGCTCGGCCCGAACCGAAGCACCCTGACCCAGGCGCACGAGCAAAGCGCAGCGAGTCAGAACGAGCTGCGAACAGTCCCGAACAAAGCGCCGAGCGTCAACGCGAACACGAACACGGCAACGAAGACCGCGATCCGGAACACGCCGCCGGCGAGCATGCCCGTCGCGCGCAGCGGCGCGAACCTCCAACGGCCGTCCGCTCGCTGCCCAGAGCTCAACACCACATATGCCAGCACCGAGGCGGCCACGAGATACACGATCATCGAACCAATCCCTTCCATTCGTCACACTCGCGCAGCGGAGACGATTCGGCGCGGGCCTGCAGTCGGCCCCAGTACACACCCACCCAACGACAGTGACCGGCGACGAAGAACCCCATTCGCGCCCGGCGTCAGAACAGCGTCGGTGCAGTCGAGTCCAGCAGTGCAGCACGCACCGCGTCCTCGTTCCACCCGCCGCGTACCGCGTCCCGCAGCCGACGCGACCGCGCAGCTCTCGCGACCCGATCGGGTCCGTACCAAAGGCCGGGCTGCCGCCGGCCACCACCGCGGCCTTTCGCCGCCATATCGAGAAGGTTCTGCGACTGTGTCCCGTCGACGACATGACGCACCCCGCCCCTGCCCGCTGCCGCGTCCGAGTCGAGGGTGACCCGGACACAGATCGGGTTGTCGCACAGGTGCAATGCCGTCACATCGTCGGTCAGCGGCACGCCGAGCTCACGCGCCAACGCATACCGATGAGGGCGCACCACACGCTGCCGACCTCCGCGCATCAACCAAAATCTGCCGTAACCGTCATCGGCTACAGCGCCCACCCACACCGCGCAGGATTGCGGCCGCGGGCCTCGCACGATGTAGCTCTCAAACCGCGCGAGCTCCGCTGCGGTGCCGATACCTAACGGTTCCGGCACCGCACCGACCCTCTGCCAGTCACCTAACGTCTCTCGGACCCTCGGCCGGCGGTTCGCTGCCCGTCGAAGGCTCCGCGCTCTCAGTGTCATGGATAGTGCGAAGCATCTGGACGGCAGCGAGTTTGAGCATCGGGTCCGTACTCGCGAGCGCCCCGAACCTCTCCAACCGAGTGATGTCGACAGGCGAACGCACCGCAGCGAACATCTCCGTCTCGACCGCCGCCGAGAAGTCCACGCCGCCGCTGGAGAGGCGGTTGATCATCCGCAGCAACTCAGCGAACCGCCCCGCGGTCCGGGGAGTGATCAGCGCCGAGTACGCCTCGAACGCTCTGACCGCCTCAGCACTCTGCAGCAAGGAAAGGATGTCGAGCTCGAGGACGTCGGTCTCGCTCAACACCGTCTCGCTGTGCTCACCGGTCATCGTGCACCAGCCCGATCCAAAAGTAGCTGTCCGACCGCGTCGGAGATCGCCGTCGCCGTCCCGGCAGCGGCGAGGACATACGTGCCGGGATCGACCGGACCACCGAGCACGATCGTGGCGGCGAGGTGCTCACGTTCACGGGTGATCGCCAGAACCCACGCCTGCGTCACGACGAACTGGGTCGCGTCGAGCAGGGTGAAGAACTCGCCGTACGCAACCGAGCTACCCGGGTTGCCGGCACTGTCGGCGTAGGCGATCGACGCCGCGAACGTCGAAGGATCGGGGCCGACAGTGTTCGACACGACGATGCCCAGTGCATCGAGAGCGGTCACTGTGCACCCTGCCCAGCGTGAGCGAACTCCTGCGACACAGGCGGGGCGTCGGTGCCGGGCGACGGGGGAGTGGAGCCCTCGGGTGACTCGCCCGTGCCGGGCTTGTCCCCCGACTCGGCTCCGCCGGCTGCGACGCCGATGCGCGGGCGTACCGTCCGCTTCTTCTTACCGGCGGCGGCCGACGACTTCGGGGAGGCAATGACCGACGTGGGAACGGTCAAACCGAAATCGCGCAACTGCTGCGCTGTCCACCCACCATCGAGCGCACTACGCAGCGCCGCGGTGACCGCGTCCTTGCACTGCTGCACAGTCTTCGCCGACGCGCGCTTCGCGGCCTGTGCTTCCTTGATCGCTGCGTCGGCCGCCGCGCGCGCCTTGGCGTCGTCGGCTTCGGCCTCGACGACCTTCTGCTGCGCTGCGGCGATCGCCTCGATCTTGGCGATGCGATCGCTGACTGTCGCTTCGGCGGCCGCGCGAACCGCATCCTGATCCAACGGGGTGAGAGTCATGAGTGTGGGCCTTTCTCGTCCGACCGACCACACGCATTCAGATGCGTAAGAGCCGGTGAGGGTGCACTTGATGGACGTTCGGCGGAGGGCCCACACGGCACCGCTCGAACGCACTGTGAACTCTACCGCCCGAGTGCCGCAGGCGACACCGGTCGTACGAGTGTCGTTACCCGCGCCCCGAGCAGGTGAGGCAGGCGAGCAACCCACGGCACCCGACGCGGTGGCACGGTGACGAATCCGAGATCCGCGTATCGAATACGAAACGGCACAGCCGATGTCGACACCGCAGCGAACACCGGCACCCTCTCGGCGGCCGCGAAGTCCAACACCCGCAGCGCCGCCACACACGGACGAGGCGGACATCCTGCCCGGCGCTGGTCGAGATACGCCCAACCCTCCACCACGAGAAAACCCGAACCGACGCGAACCTGCACAGTCTCCGTGTCGTCGCCGGTGGCGACGAATCGCACCGGCAGCGTCGTCGACCCACCCATCCAACCGAGCACCGCTGCCACCAGAACGAAGGTCGAGAGCCCGATCACCATCATGAATGCAGCCACCGCCCACCCGATCGAGCCGAGCGGTAATGCGCGCACCACAGCCAGCTCTGACACCCACACGGCGCACACCGCGAACACGCACGCACCGCCAAGTGTGAAGACGACTGCTCGCGCAGTCGGCACAGCCGGCCGCCACCCGGCCGTGCGTCGCGCTGCCCACCCCGCCGCGTACGCCAGCCTCGTCGCCTGCCACCCGGTCGCCACGGTCACCACCGCGCGCAGAGACGGCGCTGTCATGGCCGCAACCAAACGATCCCGAAGCTCGTTCATGATCAGCACGGTAGCGACGACACCGGACACCCCGAGCAGTCCGACTGACTGACCGACCGTCGACCAATGCGGAGATCGGGTGCGGTGCCCCCAACTGTGCACCGGCCTGCATCCTCATGTGGATGCCCGAGATTTCTCCCACCGCTCCGCTCGATCTCAGGCACCCACAATCGGGGCCGGACACCCAGATAGGGGACATCGCACCCACAGGGTGTTCGCGCAGCGACGACGGCCGGCGGGCACCCTCCCTGCCAGGTCCTCGCACAGGTGCAGCAGAAGTCACGAGGCTGGCTCGCCGATCGCGTCAGTAGGTCGGGCAACTCGGTGAAGTGCGGTCAGACGTTCAGCTTCCGCGAGCTCGACGCCGACGAGCTCCGCCGCACGTGTCAGTGAACCCAGGGGCGTAGCCAGCTGTGCCAGCTCGGAGGCCATCGCCTGTTCGGCCGCGTCTCGCTGGACCCGCGCCGCCGCGAATCGACGCACAGCGCTCTCTCGGTCCCGTACCGCTGTACCCGCCGCGCGGGTGGCCTTCAGTAGCCCCCGCTCACGGGCGGCTACCCGATCTCCTGTCGACCCCATGCCCCGCTGCCTCTCCATCTCTGACTCCATCGACCCCAGTTCCGACCGTCCCCAGCCTGTGACCTGGCCGAGAGTCCTGAGGGCTGGGCCTTACTGCACAGGCTTCGCCTGCTAAAAGCTTAGATGATTTACACACCTCTTGCTGAATTTCAGACTTTGGGGGGTCCCGGCCTTCCGCCTGCCCGCCTGCGGCGTCTAGGGTGGCGGTGTGATGACGCTCCACGTACTGCACGCGGGCGATGGCTACGAGTACCTGACCAAGCAGGTGGCCACCGCTGACCGCGAACGGGAGCACGGCCAAGATCTGACCGATTACTACACCGCGCACGGCACACCGCCGGGTGTCTGGTTCGGTGCCGGCCTGGACAATCTCGAGCAGATGCAGGCCGGGATCGACCCGACTGCGGCCGCGTCGATCACCGGCGGTGGGCAGGTGTCCGAGCCGCAGATGAAAGCACTGTTCGGTAGCGGGCTGCACCCGAACGCCTCGGCGTTGATCGAAAATTCAATTACCAAGGGCGCGAACGAGAAGACCGCGCTCAAAGCGGCCCGACTCGGCCGTAAGTTCCCCGAATTCTCCAACGACATCGAACTGCTCCGCGAGCACAAGACCGCGGTAGCGGAGTTCCGCAGCGAGCACGGGCACGCGCCGTCGAAAGCGCAGTCGCAGCAGATCATGGACGAGGTCGGAACCCGGTTGTTCACCGACGGCCACGGCCGCCCGCCGGAAGATCAGCGCGAGCTCCGCTCGTGGATCAGCGCGCAGAAGTCCCGCGTCCGCCAGCCCGTGGCCGGCTACGACCTGGTGTTCACCCCACCGAAAAGCGTGTCGGTGATGTGGGCGCTCGCCGACGACGGCACCCGCCGAGAAATCGAGCGCATCCACAAAGAGACCGTCACCGACGCCCTCGGCTGGATCGAGAAGGAAGCGTGCTTCACCCGCACCGGCAACACCAGCCAGGAAGTCCAGGACACCACCGGTCTGGTCGCGACCCTCTACGACCACTACGACTCCCGCGCCGGGGATCCGAACCTGCACACCCACGCCGTCGTCTCGATCAAGGTGTGCACCGAATCCGACGGCAAATGGCGCGCCCTCGACGGGTCGATCCTGCACCGGTACGCGGTGCCGGCCTCGCAGCGCTACAACGCCACCATCATGTCCAAGCTGCACACCGAACTCGGCTTTTCCCTCGCTGCCCGCTCCACCGGCCACGGCCGGCAGGACGTCGTCGAAATCGAGCAGGTCCCGCGCGAGCTGTGCGAAATGTTCTCCTCACGCCGCAGCCAGATCGAAACGCGCAGAGACCAGCTCGTCGCCGAGTACCGCGCCGAACACGGCCGGATGCCGTCCCCCAAGGCGATGTACTCGCTCTACCAACAGGCCAACCTCGACACCCGCGCCGGCAAGCAGGAACCGCAGACGCTGCGCGAGATGCAGAACGCCTGGCTCACCCGGTCAGCGCAGATCCTCGGCACCCCCCGCGACGTCGACGCCCTCGCCGCGGAGTGGCAACAGGTCCAACGAGACCACGCCTCCGGCGTGCGCGAGGTCGGCGAGCACATGCGCACCCTCGACTCCCTCGACGACGAGGTCGAGCGCGTACTCGAACGCCTCGAAGACAAACGATCGAACTGGGCCATCACCCACGTCCACTCCGCCGTCGACGCGAACTTCGCCGCCGTCGCCTTCACCGACGACACCGCCCGCCGCGCCGCCACCGCAGCCGTGATCGACCGTGTCCTCGCAACCTCGGTACACATGCCGCTCCCCGAGCTGCCCGAAGCTCCGACAGCGCTGCGCCGCCGCGACGGCGAGTTCATCCTCACCCGCCCCGGCACCGCCCTGCACACCTCCCACAGCGTCCTCGCCGCAGAACGTTCCCTGCTCGACGCCGTTCAGACCCCGGTCGCCTACATCGCCCCGCAGGCCGCGCTCGACAAGGTCATCACCGCCGCCGCGAAAGGCAAAGACGGACGCACCCTCAACGCCGGGCAACGCGAACTCGCCGAACATTTCGTCGGTAGCGGCACCCTCGTAGCGGTCGGTATCGGACCGGCCGGCACCGGCAAGACCACCGCCATGCAGGCCGTCGCCGACACCTGGAAGAAAGCCGGATATCAGGTCATCGCCCTCGCCCCGTCCGCCGTCGCAGCGGAAAACCTCGGCGAGGAAATCGGCGTCACCGCACACACGCTCGCCACCCTGACCTACCCGTGGCGAGGCAAGAACGGCCACGAACCTCGGACCCTGTCCGACCAGATCGACATTCGACCCGGTGCGATGCTGCTCGTCGACGAAGCATCCCTCGCCTCGACCAAAGACCTCGCCGCCATCACCGAGATCGCCGCAGCCAAAGGCGCAGTCGTGCGTCTGCTCGGAGATCCGAACCAGCTCGACGCCGTCGAAACCGGCGGTGCGTTGCGGCTGCTCGCCGAAGAAACCCGCGCACCCGAACTGACCACCGTCGTGCGGTTCGGTAGCGACACCGAACAGGCCGAGAACTCACTCGATCTGCGGCACGGCGACCCGGCCAGCCTCGAGATGTTCTACCAACGCGGATGGGTCCACACCGGCACTGCCACGGAGATGAAGGACGCCGCAGCCGACGCGTACCTCGCCGACATCGCAGCCGGTAAGTCCTCGCTCGTCATGCTCTCCACCGGCGAGGACGTCCGCACCGTCAACCTCGCCATCCAAGAGCACTTCCGCAGCCAAGGAACGGTCAAGTCCCGCCGTACCGCCGAACTGTCGGATCAGCTCACCGCAGGGGTCGGCGACACCGTTCTCACCCGCAAGAACGCACCGTGGCTGCGCACCAAGGGCGGTCGGCGGCGGAACATGTTCGTCCGCAACGGTGACCTGTGGACCGTCACCGCAGTAGGCAAAGACGGCTCGCTGACCGTCCGCAGCAAAACCCACGACGGCACGATCACCCTCCCGGCCGACTACGTGTCCGGCTTGACCGAACTCGGCTACGCCGCCACCGTGCACCGCAGCCAAGGCATCACCGTCGACACCGCCCACACCGCGCTCAGTCCCACCACCGACCGCGCCGGGCTCTACGTCGCGCTGACTCGCGGTCGCACCAACAACGAGATGTACGTACCCGTCGAACCGGGCGTCACCCTCGACACCGAAGGAATGCACCTCTCGGAGATCGAGACCCCGAACTCCCGCGACGTCCTCACCCGCATCCTCGCAAACGACAACGGGCATAAAGCCGCCATCACCGCCATACGCGACGCCGCCGAACACGCCCACAGCCCCGACCGGCTCCGCGAGGCATACCTCGCCGCCCAGACCCGTCTCCGCGATCACTGGCTCGACACCGTCCTCGACAGGTCCCTTCCCGCCGCCCTCTACGCGACCGCGCAAGCCGAACACCCCGCAAGCCTCGCAGCACTGCGCGCGACCCTCGCCGAGATCCACGACCGCGGAGACAGCGCCCGCCATGTCCTCGTCGACGCCCTCGCCGCCGGCGAACTCCACACCGCACGAGACGTCGCCCGAGTACTCAATTCACGCATCCACGACGTCCGCAGCACACCGCGCACGACACCCGAAAACGACTCGACCAACGCATCGGTGGCCACGAGCGCGGCAGCCGTCTCCGCCCACCAGGACCAGCCCGAGCACGCACTACCACCCCTACCGCCCCGAGTCCCGGGCACCGACAAGGAACTCGACGACTACGCACGTGAAGTCGCAGCTCGCTACGCTGCCGCCCGCCCAGCACCCAGCACAACCGACGGCATCGGGGCGCAGATACGCCGATACGAGGCCGCCACGGCCACCCTCGACTCCGCGCGTGTGCAGCGACCCATTCGCGCCGCATTCGACCCCACCACCGCCGAACGGCTCATCGCAGAACCCGGCATCCACCGACTCGGTCGGCACCTACGCACCGCAGCACTCGCCGGCATCGCACCCGACGCCGTGCTCGCCTGGCACGCCCAACAACTGGCTACACGCGGCGACGAACTCACCGCAGCCAACCTCATCCGCGATCTCGCGCCGGCCATCGCCACAGCGGCCGACACCGCGAACACCCGGTGGGCACACGAGAACGCAGAAACCCTGCGCGAGCACTTCCCGATCGCCGCCGCGATCGCCGAACGCACAGACGACCCACGCTGGACCGCAGCAACCGGCCGGATCCGGGAACTGACGACCTACGGCGGCTACGACCTCAACGACCTGTGCAGCACCATCGCCGCCGCAACACACTCCACCGCACACGTCACCGGCATCACCGCCGCCCTCGATGACATTGCGGCCCCTCAGCGCGAGCTCGTCGACCACCGCGCCCCGCACTGGATTTCGTCACCGCCCCTCGACGCTCAGCTCGTCGACGATGCGCTCGCGGCGCAGCTGCGCGCCGAGTACATCGCAATCGCCGACGAACATGCCGCCACCGTCGACCGGATCGCTGCGCTGCCCAACCCAGCAGCCGAACCGGAACTGTCGTTCACCCAGCACCTCGAGCAGCGCCCGGACGACGCCGAGCTCGAAGCCAAGTGGAACCGCACCGCGGCAGAGATCCACGCTTACCGCGACCGAAACGAGATCACCGATACCGCTTCGATCATTGGCGACCGACCCGAGAACCGGGCCGACCGCGCACCGTTCAACACCGTCCACGATGACGCCGAGACCCTCGCCGCCGCCATCGAGCAACACCGGACCGAGCAACGGCAAGAACAACTCCGCGCCCAGCACGAGCGCGAGACTGTCGAACACCACCGCACCGTGGACCAAGCCGTTGTCGAGCACGAGGCGCACCGCAGAGGACCGCGAATGTAGCGGTCCGGAACCGCATCTTCGTCAGCGAACGTCCCGGCCCGGCTCGTAGTCTCGGGAGCATGACGAAAGTCCGGTACGGAGTAGTGCTCAACGACCTGCAGCTTCCGACTGGCGACGTCCACTCCCTTGGTGAGGGATGGGAGCTGCGTCGAGCGACAGACGACGAGCTGACCCAATTCAAACCCGTCGTCGAAAACCTCTACAACGCAGTCACGCTGAATATGAAGCGAACCCCACCTCCCCATGAAGCGGAAATCGCCCCATCGGGAGCCGGTCTGAGTTTTCAATGGGGCGTTTTACAGCGGTCCGAGTGGCGGTACTGGACCGTTCACCGGACCGATCCGGCTGGGCTGTCCGCCGATGGGTTGGTCGAAGCGTTGGCATTGTCAGACACAGAGCTCTTTGTCGACTATTGGCCCAACGGTGAACCCGATTCGTCGCTGACAGGTGCCTCGCGAATAGGGAACGCCACGGCCATGACGCGGTTCTTTAATGATGTCGTGGGGTGGGACAACGCACCTCAAACCCCGGATTTCGACGAACTTCGCGGCCTCGTGAAACTGAGAGCAAATTTCGCCGGTTCGGAATTCCCTGCGATTCACCGAATGTTGAAGTTGTTCTCCTACACCGCGGAGATTCACGAACGATCACGGCAGAAATTTCTTGCGCATCTGGCCATCATCGAGGGCCTGCTCACCCATCAACCGGAGCCCCAGGACCGGATCGACACAATTACTCAACAGCTCAAACGAAACATCATCCTGCTCGGTAACCGCATGCCGCCACACCATGACCTGGGCTTGGACACGTTTGGCACCACTCGTCCCGACAAAGTGATCGGCAGGCTCTACAACTATAGGAGCGCGATCGCGCACGGCGGCGATCCGGACAGTCAGCTCGACATCTTCAAACAGAAGTGGCCGGCACCGCTAACGGCTCTTGAGCTGCACCGCTTCGCTCGTACGCTCACCAGACGCCTTCTTGTTGCTGCTCTGCGCGAACCTACCTTGGTCACCGACCTCAAAGGCTGAGACCCGCTACTAGTCGTGGGGCTGTAGTCGCATTGCACGTGGGGGCATGTCGAAGCCCGCGCGGCGCATCTGTCGGCGCAATCTCATGCTCGTCGGCGGATGGGTGAGCCTGGCAGCCAGTGCCTTTCCGAACGTAAGTCGTAGCTCGGAGAATACGGTCAACACTATTGCGGCCCTTGCGATTCCTCCGACATCGCAGCAGAAGTCGTCGGCGCGAAACTCGCTGTACCAGCACAACGGAACGCGAACAACGAGAAAGACGATGGACCACAGTGCGATAAGGACACCCATCGCGGTCCAGGCCCAGGGCTGCTGCGCCCACGTGCCGATCGTCAGTAAGACAGGCATCGGAAGGGCAATGGCGTAGGTCGTCCACCAGACCGACCGGAGCCTCCAGAGCATGAGCTTCCTGTCGGCTCGATGCCCCAGTTCGTGAAGAACCACACCGGTGCCGTAATACGACCCTGGGTCGTCTGAAATCCCCTGCGCCAGTGCAGGGTCGAGATACAACTTGTCCGGCTCGACATGGTAGGCGGCAATCCCGCCGGTCCTGCTCAGCTCGCTCGAGATCTCGGTTCTCACCGGTACGGTCTGGCCGACCTCTGTGGCCAGCTCGTCGACCACCGCCCTCACTGCGACGTCGAGGGCGTCGGGTGCTGGGGCATTCTCGATCCATTCAGGCATTGCACCACCCTAGAAGTTCACTCGACTTGCCGGTACTGCTCGGTGTCGTCGTCGTATTCCCAACGTGCGCCCAGGATTTCGACGGTGCTGAAATCGTCTGCCGGGTCCTCGGCAGTGGCTGTGCCGCTGTCGATCATCTCGACCACTTCTTCCATCGTCAGTGTCGACGCCGACTGCGCCCCCGCCGACGGCTCCGCATCCTGCTCGTTGGACGGGATGTGCTCGGCGCGGCCGTCGACGTCGGCGGCAATGTATTCGGCGACGTCGTCCAGGATCGGTGACGGTGCCGGCCGGTAGCCGCATTCGCCGGTGCGGCAGTCGTCGAAACTGGTGACCTTGTCCAAGCGCCCGATCAGTGGCCAGAGGACTTGGTAGTGCCATGCGGACAGGCCGCCGTGATAGACGTTCTTCTTGAGTAGCTGGTACACCTCGCGGTGGGCGTACATAGCCGCGGTCAACTCCTCGACCAGCGGAGGGTGTTTGAACCAGCAGCCGAGAATGTGCCGACTTCCCAGGTCGTACCGTGCGCGGATGTGCTCGACCCAAGGAACGAGTGCGCTCCACAGATCTGCCGCCTCGACCTGATCGAGGTGTCTCCAATCCGCCGGCCCCGGTGTGTACTGCGGCAGGCTCATCGCCTCTGCCGAACCGATCGCTTGGCCAGGTCGACGGCAGGCGCGTCGTCGGTCTCGCCGGCGCAGAACCGATCGAATGCAGCCTGGTTGGCCCGCACCTTCTCCGAAAGTGCGGGCACATCCCAGACGGAGGGAACGTGCAGCTTGATCGGCTTGGCCTCGCGGTAGCGCAACAGTGCCTGATCGGCTTCCATCTGCGAGATCTCATTGCCGGCCATCACCGGCACCGACCGCGGGCCGGTCATTCGGGATGCGCTCATGTACTCGTCACGCATTCCCAGACCCTTGGAGATCGTGGCCAGCTCGTCGGCGTCGCCGAGACCGGTCAGATACAGCCGCGCCGGTGAGTCGTTGGACAGTTGGTGGCCACCGACGCGGCCCCACCGCTGTTCGTTCTGCAGCCGCGAGTGAACCCCCGCCCAGATCTGGATTCCGCGGCCGCCGGAGTCGGTGATGAGCGACGGCATGTTCGGGATCGCCGCGACGTTGTTCATCTCGTCGAGCACCATGCGCAGCGGCGGGTCGATCTTGTCGTCGGGTTGGGTGAGACCGTGCGTCTTGGCGACGTGGTACAGCTCGGCCGAGAGCACGGTGGTCATCGCGGCCGCCGACGCGCTACCTCCCTCGGAGATGAGATAGACGGTGTTGCGTCCTTCGGTGACCAGTGCGTGCAGATCCGCGGACTCACCACGAGGAACATTGAGCGAACGCATCAACCGCGGCGACGCCAACGGCTCGAGCAGCCGCGTGCACGCGCTGATCACATCGTCGGAGGAGTCGGAGCCCGAGTCCAACGCCTGGGTGAGGTCGGTGTTCCAGTCCGGCAGATCCACCGAGAGCACGTCGCGGACCGCACGGACGTCGCGCGAGGACGCCCACATACGCAGCGTCACCAGATCCTTGCCGAGAACCGCTGCGGCATAAAGGTACCCGCGCATGAGCATCGCGGCCTTGCCGTTCCAGTAGCCCGAATTGCTGGTGTCGTCCATCGGCATCGCCTGCACCAAGGCCGCGGCCCGGCGCATGGCCACCTCAGGATCCTCGCAACCGTCGAGGAGCAACCAGCGCATCTTGTTCGGAAACACCGTCAGTCCATCCGGATCGAACACCGCCGCTTCGCCGATCGCGCTGCGTTCGGCCCATGTGGCGCGCAGGAGGTCGCCGCGCGTGGAGGTCGCAACCACCGTCCCCGGGGCGTCGACGACCGCCTTGTAGAACATGCGCCAGGTCTTGCCGGATCCGGTGGGTCCTTCGACCATCAGACCGTCGCGGTGTTGCAGGAACACGCCTTGCTTCTTGTCGTCGTAGAGCGTTCCGATGCGAGTGGTCTCCACTGCCGCGTCGATCTGCCGAACAGGAACGTCGGAGAGGGTGAGCCGGGTGGCCTTGGCTTTCTTCACGGCGCTCTTCTCGTCGAGCCCGACCCTCACGAGCTCTTCCTTGCCGGCGAAGCCGCTCGCGCGTACTCGTCGAGCTACTTTGCGAGCCATGTTCTTCCCCGAGATGATCGCCCCGAGCATGATGCAGGCGGCCGCGACGACGGCGATGCACAGCCATGTCAGGGTTGGGCCGCCCGGGCGAGATCCGGCCGGCCACGCCGATGCGGGGTCGCCGGGGTTTCCGAACAGACCTGTCACTACCGGGATCACCCCGTAGACGCCGGCGGGCAGGGCAGGTCCGGTTCCGGCGACGAGACCTGAGAGGTAGCCGCCGCCGACGATCGAGGCGAGAGCGCCGGCGATGAATCCGACGATGGGACCGGTGCCGTACGGCAGAACCGGCGGGGTGGGGCGAGGTTCGGGTGTGGCCATGACGGTCAGTCCTTCGCGGTGTCGAACAGGGTGGGTGGCGTGTTGAGGTATCTGCGGATCAGATCGGTTCCGGAGATCAGGGCGGCCGACGGTGTCGTTCGGCGCTGCACTGTGGCCCCGTTCAGCGCGTCCAGCTCGTCGGTGAGGCGAGTCGCCATCTCGTCGTCTCGCAGCGGGTCGAGAGCAGTGAGGTTGGCGCGTAGCTCGGTGATCCGGGTGTACCGCTCGATCGCGTCGCGGTCGCTGTCGCCGAGATCGGCGGGGTGGTGGATCTGTATGCGGCCCTGTGATGGTGCCGGCGAGATCTCGCCGCCGAGACGGTACGCAAGTACACCCGCAACCCGCTCGGCGTCCTCGGCGGCGTAGATGCCCACCAGCGAACGCGTGTCCGGCAGGGGAACCGGTCGCATCGTGCACACGTGCACCTCCACCGAGCCGGTGTCGTTCTCCCGCGAGGGATGGACCGGCGACGCCACGGCGGCCACCAGTGTGGAGATATCCGCCGACAGGGCTACGGGCAGAGGGAACTGCGCGCGGCGGACACCGATCGCGTAGTCAGCGAGAGAGGCCAGGGCACAGGCCAACTCGGCTACCGACCCCGTCACCGATACTTCGTCGATCGACCGGAACGTGTTCGTATCGGCCGAGGACACCGCGAAGGCGGAGAAGTCGAGCGAGAACAGCGCGTCGCCGCCTGCAGCGGCCCGTGTCAGAGCGAACGCTGCCGCGGTCGAACGGGAACGAAACAGCCGACGCGATGCTGTGCTGCCCGACCCATCGAGGGCAGTAAAGTCCAGTCCGACCAGCGACGGTGAGTGCAGAGTCATCATGACTTCCGTTCCGAAACAGTCAGCGGAGCAGCGGTATCGACGTCGCCGCGGTGATCGCGGTGTCGTTCGATAGCGGGGAGTACGACGAGGATGCCCAGAACGACGAACGCGACCGCGGCGACGGCAGTGAAGATCAGTGGCCACCCGTGCGTCATCGAGGCCAGCCACTCCCAATCCGGTCGCGGACCACACACGCAGTTCAGCGCGCGGTCGCCAAGTGGTTCGATGCCAGCTCGATCGATCATGCGGCTGCTCCCTTGATCACTTCGTCGGTGTCGGTGAGTTCGATCTCCAGGTCCGAGCGCACGTGCTCCATCAGGATCGGATCGGCGTTGCCGTACTTGACCAGGCAGTGGCCCTTGGCGAGGGACATGATGATCTCGGTCGACCCGGGGGGAAGGTGATACATGCGGGCGGTTTCTTCGGCGTCCTCGACTCGGTCCTGCCCGTAGAGGAACACGATCCCGGCTTCTTTCATCAACGCCCGCGCCGGGGATTCGACCGGTAGGTCGGAGATGTGGTGGAACGCCGACACGGTCGACAGGCCGAGTCCGCGAGAGAGCTTCATGTTCTCGCGGAACACTTTTCCGGTCGAGCCGTCGGCGACGTGCCATCCCTCCTCGACGAGGAGCAGGGTCTGCATGTGCCGGGCAGAGCGTGAGGCGAGCACGTTCGCGAGCCATGTGTTGATCACTGTCATGATCACGCGCAACGCCGGTCCCTTGTTCGGCAGCGCGGACACGTCGAAGTGCACGAACGGATGGTCGAGTGCTTGGCGGACCTCCGGTGAGGTCGCGCCGTCGACGAGCCCTTTGAGGTCGCCCAGGCAGAGTTCGCGTAGTGCCAGACCGGGATTGAGACCCCATCGGCGCGATTCTTCCGACCACAGCTCACCGAATGTCGCTCCCGCGCCCTCCGTAGGGTTGAGCAGCTCTTCGGCGAGCTCCATCAGGATCGGTTCGCGGTCCTCGTGCGCAGCGCGTGCGTTGACCACCTGCAGAGCCAAACCGAGGGCCGCTTTCTCGGTCTCGACGAGCGTACGACCCATGGTGTCCTCGATGACCGCGCCGACGAGTGCTTCCTGGCCGGCTGGGGCGACACCGTCGGTGCGCTCGACTCCGGTGGCGATCGCGGGGTCGAGCAGGTTGATGCGCATTCCTGTTGTCCCGGTGCGGAACCGGATGGATTGAGCGCCCATCGCGTCAGCGATGCCGCTGTATTCGCCGCCCTTGCTGCCCTGGCGTTTCTTGTCGATGACCACGACCTGTCGATTCGGGAGGGCGAGCTGGCGAACGCACATCGCAGTTTTGATCAGCGAGGACTTCGCCTTGCCGATGTCGCCGATGATGGCGATGTTGATGTTCTCGATCTCCGAGCCGTAGAGGGCGAACGGATCGGTGATCACTCCGGACTGACTGATCTTGTTCAGTCCCGTCAGCAAGCCCTCATGACGCACCGAGCGGCGCATCGTCGCCAAGTTCAGCGCCTCACCTTGTCGGGTGGAGGTCCATGCCCCTTCGGTGCGCAGTTCGTACCAGCCCCACCGGTCGAGCCACTTCTTCCGCGTCGGTGGGTGCCTGCGGGCGGTGATCAGCCCGGCGGCTTCGGCTGCGCCGAGCGCAGCGGCGGTGTCGGCTTGCGCCTGCAGGTCCACTGCGGTGCGTTTGGCGCGCAGTGTCAGGCGGAACAGACGGCGCTTGCGCGGGCCGGCGGCATGACCACGCCGCCGATCGGTCTTGTGTTGAGTGCTGGTCATTTCTCTCGCCTCGATCGTCTCTGGGTCCGGCTCAGCGGACGCGGGTCCATTTGGTGGCTGCGAGTCCGCGGCCGAGGGGCAGGGTGACGAACGCGGCGACGTCGTGGCGGTTGTCCTGCCACTCGATCTCTCCGATGCCGCTGTCGTCGGCTGCTTGTGCGACGCGAGTGCAGGCCCGCAATGCGTCGTCTTCATCGCGGCCCGTCACCGACACCGCGAGGGTGTAGATCATGCCGTGATGCCCGCTACCGGGCATGAGATCAACTCTGCGACGACCAGATTCGCCCATCTCGACCTCCGAGGTGCCATCGGTGGTCCTGCCTTTGCGCTGCTCCTCGATCTGCTTCGCCTCGTCCTGCGTGACGTCCTTTTTCGCGGCCTCGCGGGCCTTGGGGGCGTCGACGAAGTCCATTCGCGCGATCACGGTTCGGATCGTGGGTGCGGCGGGGATCTCGTCATCACCGGCGTCGGGTTCGACACCGGTGAGCAGTGTCGCCAGCCACAGCGGGCCGAGTTCGACAGGTTCGATCGACGACGGGGGGATGACTCCGACGCGGGTGTGCCATTGGCCTGCGATCTCCACCGAGTCGTCGCGCCCGATGTAGGAGGGCCAGCAGTTCTCCCACCGCACGCCCTTGTGTGCGTCGAGGGGGTAGCTGGGGTCCTGGAACGCCCGTAGAACCGCGCACGCGCGTTGTTCGCCGTAGACCTCCACTCGGCCCATTCCTGCGCGCTCCAGAGCGCTGACGGCCCGCGCGGTCTCGTCGCGGATGACCTGCGCGATGCCGCCGACCAGTGCGGCGTCTTTACGGCGTGCGATCCGGCCGGCTTCGGTGAGGAACGTGGTCGACTTCGGGAAGATGAGTACGGCGTAGGAGCGGTGTTCCTCCGAGTAGGGGCTCATACGGTCGATGAGTTGCCCGTAGGAGCGGACTGCCGGAATCAGGGCCAGGTCGGGGTCACCGGCGGCGATCTGGTCGCTCACCCAGTTCTCGTGCGGCACCATGTCGGCTGGGACACTGCGGTGCAGCAGCTCCAGGCCGCGGATGAACGACGAGCGTTTGGCGAACCCGGCGAGAACTCGCCCGAACGCGGACGAGGTCACCGCCCACGCGGCGTCCCCGCGCAGGCCTTCGGCGAGGCCTTGCATGGCGATGAGGACCGAGTAGTAGTTGTTGTCGCCCGGGGTGCGGTGTTCGACGATGAACATGTCGTCCAGCCCGGTCCCGGTCAGGTCGACCGGTTCGGCGCGGTAGAGCGGAACCGGGATCGTCCACCCTGGGTCGTGGTCGGGGTTGCCGTAGCGCGGGTCGGTGGGCGAGACCCACACGTGTTCACCGGCTTTACGGCGTCGACGGTTGCGGATGGTCTTGACCTTGCGTGCCGCGTAGGACTCGCGGAGCCCGAAATCGAGTGTCGCGCACAGAACTGCGACGATCAGGACCACGTCGATCGCCAGCGTCCACAGACTCTGGCCGACGACGAAGACCAGGAACAACGCCAGGATCAGCGTTGCCGTCCATGCCATCACCACCGGTTCGGGGAATGGCAGGATGCCCTTGCGGGCGAGCTGGCGGCCCAGTACTGCGGTGCGTTGCTCACTCATCTGCGGTCCTCGTCGTCGGGGTTGGTCATCAGTTGTCGCTGTCTGCGTGTTCGGGGGCGCTCTGTGCGGCCGAGCCGGCCTTGTTCATCGCAGCGCCTGCCGCCGACAGTGCGATCGGTGCAACGACGGTGGCCGCTCCTGCTGCCGCGCCCGCGGTCTTTCCGGCGGCCGCGAGCAGTTTCGATTCCGATCCGCCGGCCTTGGCGCCGCCGTGCCCGCCGCCGCCTCCGCCGCGACCGCTGCTGATACCGCCGGAACGCGACGCTGTCTGACCGCTCTGGTGGCCGGCATGCGTCGACGACGCCGAGGATCCGCGACCCGCCCCTGAACCGTGTGATCCGTCGCTGCCGGACGTACCACCGGAATCTCTGCCCGGTGCCCCTGCTGCTCCGGCGTTCTTCGAGGCGACGCTGCTTCCGCCTCCTGCTCGCTGCTGGTACATCCCCGCGCTCGACCCGATCGTCTGACCGGTGGCAGATCCGCTCGACCCGAAATCGGCGGAGTCAGCGGACGTCGGCAGAATCGGGGAGTACTTGAGCAGAGCGAACGGGGCCAACCCGATCATGACGAAGCACACGGCGATCAGACCGAGATCGCCCAACGATTCGAGCTCGCCGTCGTCGGCGACCGCCCCCGCAGCGGCGACGTTGATCACCGAGAAGATCGCCGCCAGGATGACGAACATCAGCGGCTTGGACAACACGATGCCCAGGAACATCATCACCGGCCGCAGCGCTTTCTTCCGCCACGTCGGGTGGACCCACATACCGAAGGCGATACCGCACACCACCGCCAGCACCGGCAGTGCTGCAGCGTGCATGAGGAACCCGAAGAACATCGCCAGCGCGCCGAGGAACAGCAGCAAGAACCCGGCGATCGCCGCGATCGCCCCGCCGATGAGGGTGGCATCGGTCAACGGCCCCAGAACGGAAGAGACGTTGTCGATCACCTCGTCGGTGGTGGTGCCGAGGACCGCGATCAGCGACACCGACAACTCGTGGGCCAAGGAGATGATCAGCTGTGCCATCGATGGAGCGAAGAGCATCATCATGATTCCGGCTGGGGCGTAACCGAACAGATCTTTGGCCAACTCGGTTCCGGGTCTGCTCCCATCCGATGATTTGTGGATGGCGAGCATCGTCATCAAGACGAGCACCAGAATGCCCAGACCGGTCGACATCGCGTACACAGCAAGGAATTCCGGCTGCCCGGGGTCGAACTCACCGATCCCGGCAAGTCCGTGCAGCACCGATGTGGTGATGGCGATCGCGGAACTCTTGAGCTTGTTCGCCCACGAGTCGATGACGTCGGACGGGTCCTTGACGAAGTCGACGATGTCCGAGACGGCACCGACGGTGTTGTCCCAGACCCAGGAGAATCCGTCGACGTACATTTTCCCGACCTTGTACTGCGGGGTCGACTTGAACGCCGATTCGAGGGTCTCGCTCAGGCGGTCACTGAAACTGGTGTTCTGGTCGATCCAATTCATGGTGCCGCCGAACAACTTTCCGATGCGGACATTCCACTGACCGCACGTGATCTGATCTTGTCCAGGTGTGGATTTGTCGCAGTTGACGTACATCGCGTGCATGCACAACGAGGCCGGCACACCCTCGGCACAGGCGTCGGTCCAGGCCTGGTCGGGAACCTGGTCGGCGTTCGGCTGGGCTTTCATCTCAGCGAGCGACGCCGCATCCGGCGTCGACGCCCAGTCGAAACCCCACGTGCTCGAAGTCTTCGTCGTCCACCGCGCAAGGTCTTCGGCGCACGTCGGTGCCGGCGGCTGCATCGACGAGTCACCCGCCGGGTAGACCGGCGGGTAGAACGCTTCGAGAATCGACTCGTCGGTGATCGAGAGAGCAGCCGTGCGGTTCTGCTCGACTCCCAGATCGATCCCGGTCGTGGCGGTACCGACGGCTCCGGCGTCGACGAGTGCGCCGATCAGGACGGGGTTCTTCTGGAGCGTCACCGCCGCGGTCCAGCGCGCGAGCCGGTCGTTCTCGCTCGCCGTCCAATACAGCAGACGGCCTTCCTCGTTCATCACCGCGCCGACGTACTGGCCCATGTCGCCGCCCTTGTCCTTACAGGGGCCGGTGAACCACGGTGCTGTTTTGAACTCATCGGTCCCGGCGATGTACTTGCGCAGATCCGCAGGGAACGTCTCGGGTAGCTTCTTGGCCGACGTCGTGGCGGGTGGGCCACCGGGACCTGGAGCCGGCACAGCGGTAGGTTGCGCGGCCGCGGGCCACGCGAGCCCTGCGGCCGCGATGACCACCACCGCGATCGTCAACAGGATCTTTCGCCACATCGAAGGCCAGCCCCTCATCAGTTCACGTAGAAGGTGTAGAAACCGTTCGCACCCGGCTTGGACAGCGGGGAGTCATCGGCGGGGAACTGAGCCTGGTCAGCTGACGGGCCAGTCTGGAACTTCCAGTCCTGCGCCTTCCAGTCGTCGTTCTCCCAGGACAGAGTCACAGTGCTGGTGGAGTAGACAGTCAGAATTCCGACCTTGTCACTTCCCTCACTGACCGGTGTCTGGCCCACTCCCATGCCCCATACCGACACCGTCGCCTTGTCTTCTGTGAAATCGGTGACCGTGACGATCAACGGGACATTGTTGACGGTGCCGCCTGTCTCTTCCCGGTTACTGGAAATCTCGATGACCTCGGTCAGAGCTGGGGTCGGCGTGGACGACACCGCCACTTCCTGCAACTTCTGAGCGTCGATCCGACCCGCGTAGGTCTGACCGTTGGCCTGGATGAAGTTCACGGCCGCGGTCTGCGCCCCCTCCTGATCGCGGGTGTAGCCGGCGGGGATGCCGTCGATGGTGGTGGTCGGTCCGTGCGCTGCGCGAATCGCATCCGACGACCCGCTACCGTCTGCGTCGTCGCCACCGGAGACCATCAAGCTCACGACGAAGGCGAGAACCAGCGCGACGCAGACAGCGATCAACGCCAGAACCCACTTCGGTAGACCGAACAGTCCCGATCCGGAGGATCCGGACGTCGATCCTGTGGCTCTGGTGGTGCCGCTGCTGGTGCCGACGGCGGAGAAATCTCGTGCCATGTCAATTCTTCTCTCTTGTATGGAATGCGTTGGTAGCAAGGGGTATTGGCCCTATGCCGGTGGTGATCAACCCTGACTGGTGACGAAGATGATCGCGCCGATGATCACAGTCACCGCAGACAAGGAAGCGAAGGCTATCCCGGACACTTTCGCCTCGCCCATCGCGTCGGTCATCTCCGCTGCGTAGCCACCTGCTTTGGCGGCACGCATCTTGTAGATCGCGACCATCAGTTTCACTGCGGTAGCGCCGAGCAGGACCGCCCAGATCGAGGCGATGACACGAGCCCAGACGTTGTTGAACGCAGGGCCGAGGAAGGTCAGCGACGGCGTGATTCCTTCGAGAGGGTTCCCGGTCTGCGCGGCGGCGGGTGCTGCGAGCACGATCGCCAACCCGAGCGTGCCCACGGTGACCGCGGCGGTGGTCGCCGCTCTCCGCAGAGCTGGCCGCGGTGGTGGTGTCGTGGGGGTGGATTCGGTCATGAGGTGGGTCCTTTCGTATGGGGGTCGAATTGCGATGGCGGAGTGCTCAGCCCGGGCGGCCGGATCGGGGTTGTACCGCCCGAGGTCGCCACTGCTCGTGTGGTTCCTGCGGAAGGCGAGGGGGGTATTGGTTGTCCGGTGCGTCGTCGTCCCACCCTCTCGGTGGGGCCACCGGCGGGCGTCGGTCCGGTCGCCGCGCTGCCTGCGATGGACGCGTGAACTCCTGCGGTGCATAGGTATCGGCGTATTGGGCGGTACGTTCGTAGGCCGCTGCGGCCAACGCGTCCGCGATCTCGGCCGCGACGTTGGTGTACGCCTCGACCGTCGCCGGGGCCAGCTCGCGGTACTTGATGCGCTGGCCGCTGGCGAACACCGGTTCGTACGGCACCCGCATGATGGTGGTGACACCCAATTGCCCGAACTCGGCGACGATGGCGTCCTCGAGTGAGGGGTCCGAGCCCGGTGTCAGGACCGTCAGCACTACCGCGCTGCGCACGAGGTGCTCGTAACCTCGTGCTGCGATCCCGTCGAGCATGGCCAAGGCTTGAATGGCCATGTCGCGGCGAAGCGGTAGCGGGATGACCAACAAGTCCGAGTGTTGCACTGCCCATTGCCAATTGCTGGCGAGCGCATTGTTTCCGGTGTCGATGAAGATCAGGTCCCGGTGCCGACGCAGGACAGCCATCAATGCTGCGCATTCGTCCCAACCGATACCGCGCTCTCGGCTGGTGGATCCGTCGGCCGCGAGAACTTCATCGTGCGTTGGCTGCAGGCGTAGGTAGTGTCCCAGTGCTCCCGAGACAGCATCGGAGGAGGCGAGAGCGTGCGCGTTCTCCAGGATGTCCCACGGGCCGAGCTCTGGGTCGGTGGTGCGTTCGGCGCGGTGGCCGAGGGTGCCGGTCGACTCGTTTGCGTCCCACGCGACCACTCCGCGGCCGCGATGCAGACCGAAGGTGTTCGACAGGGCTGTGGTGGTGGAGGTTTTGCCCGCGTCACCTTTTAGGCTGACCACTGAGACGACCATGCAGCCGGGTAGGGGCTGCTGTACGCGGCGCACGGATTGGCGGAACCGGTCCTCCGCGGAGTCCGGTACCGGCGCTCTCTTGAGTCCGAGGGCGGCATTGATTCGCCCCCGCAGTCCCCATTCGGCGGGGCTGGAGTCGGTGTCGGTGTAGCCGGCATCGAAACCGCGACCCACGTACTCCGCCGGCACAGCGGTCAGTGGCTCTTCGTTCGCTGCCAGCGCATCCTGGCCCACTTCGTAGGGGTCGGCGAACAAGTCGTCGTCCTGGTCGTCGTCGACGGAGGGCGCGCCGTCATCGATGGGGGCCGGGTCGAGTTCGGGAGGGCTTTGGCGGCGCAGTCGTTGCCTGCGAAGGTCGACGGTCTTTTCCGCGTCATAGTTGTCGCGAGGCTCGCTGTAGGGGTCAGGAGTACTCATCGGAGTTCCTTTCGGGGAAGAGGTGTTTCCGGGGTCGTCATCGCGCTCTGTCATTGGTCGTCAGGTGCCTGGTCGTCGGTCTCCTCGTCATCGACGAACAGATCGGAGAGCCGAATCGCCTGCCACGCTTGAAAACCGGGCTCCTCGCACCACTGTGCGGCGGGGTTGTCGTCGGTGATGTCGAGGTCGAGGGACACCCCGTGTTTGGCGGCGACGCCGGCCAGAGCGGTCCCGTCGATGTTCGGGTTGCTGATGTGCAGCAACAGTCGCACCGCCGGGACGTCTGCCTCCTCGCGTGCTTTGCCGGCCAGGAAGATGGCCTTACCGGCGGCCGAGTCGTCCGCGGAGTCCTGGTTACCTTTCTTGAACACCGCGTCGTTGCGGTGAAACGTTCCGTACCAGGCGGCGTCGTCGACGGGACCGACAACGGCAAAGCTGCCGCGTTCGTCACCTGCTGCGAACAGTTCGACCAGCGGTGCCGATGCGGCCGATGCGGCGATGGCGTCTCTGCGTTCGATGGCTTCGCGGTTCCGCAAACTGTCGTAGTCGAGGTCGAGTTGCTTGAGCAGTTCTCGTTTGACTTTCGGCCACATCGTTCGTGAGAGAAGGTCGTTCGTCTTCGCCCACGCCCGCAGTGCAGCGGAGTCGCTGGTGCGCAGATCTTCGGCGGCCCCGCGTACGGCTGCGGCTGCGGCTTCCCATTCGGTGGCGGCGGATGTGGTCATGACGTGTCCTTTTCTCGGGCGGTGAAAAGCGGGTGGTGAACAGGGGCGAGGCGGGTCAGCGTTCGGAGATCTTCTCGACCTCCCACCGGTCGCCGGATGCGTTGCGCAGCTGTACGTTCGCCCCGACCTTGCGGGTGCCGACGACTTCGCCTTCGGGTGTGCGGGCGGTCTGGGTGATCTCGAAGACCCGGTAGGCCTCGGTAGGGGTTTCCTCGGGTACCGATGCTGTCGACGGGTCGACCTCGACGGCGACCACCGCGCGCTCTGCTGCCCATTCGAGCCACTGGCCACCCGGCCCCGATACCGCTGAGGTGGCGGTGATCGAGTCGGCGAAGCGGTCCGTGAGCAGCGGGGTCGATCGCTGCGCGGCGTCGTTGGGTCCGGTGTCGGTGTTGGTGTTCCAGCCGAACCACACCGTCAGGGCGGCGCGGGCGACAGCGTCGGGACTGGTGAAGTCCACTCCCGCTGCTTCGGGCGGCAATGATGCCGCCGGTGGGCGAGACGACGTCGGAGCGGCCAGCGAGGTCGTCGGGCTCTCGCCGGGGTTCCACTGTTGTGCTGGCGCTGCTGGCGTCGTCGACGTCGCTACGGCGCTCTCACCGGACGACCCGCATCCGGTGATTACCAGGGCAGCGGCGGCGACGGCGACCAGTAGTGGTCCGCGGGCCGAGAGAGCATTGCGTCGAGGGTTCATGTCCGGGTTCTCCTGGTGGGTTCTCATGCGGCGACAGCGGTGTCGGCGGCGAAGGTGGATGCTGCTCGCTGGGGAATGTTGCGGACGTAGGCGAGGGTTTCTGCGTTCTGGCAGACCTGGCCCTGGCCGAGCGTTGCGCCGGGCCCGCAGTTGTACATCGAGAGGTAGAGCTCGGTCACGTCGCCGGTGAGTGCTCCGGATGCGAGTCCGTCTGCTGCGATCGCCGCGAGCTCGCAGTCGTAGGCGGCTTGGGTCATCACCGCATCGGGGATGCTGCGGGTGTCCTTAGTGCCGTCTCCGTCTCCGTCGACCGCCTTCGCGGCCCATGTGCCGGGGATGAACTGAGTCGGTCCGTCCGCTCCGGAACCGGCGTTGTGGGCGTCGACGTCGAACTTGGACTCGTTCTCGATCTGTGCGGCGATGATCGGGGCGCTGACCTGTGGGCACGTTGCGGCGGCCTTGACGATCCACGGCTCGAACTCTGGTGGTGTCGAACCGGGCTTGAGTAGCCCTCCGCCCGATCCGGGGGCCGGAACTCCGGCGCAGGGACCGGACGGGGCCACGGATGCTCCCGCGCCGCCGGGGGATGGGCCGTAGAGCTGGCCGGGCGCGGGGTAACCGTGTCCGATGGTGGTGACGTGGACGTGATCGAAATGGTTCTGGGTGGGAGATCCCCGGTCCTCCATCAGGTTGCCCTCGCCGGATGCAGGACGGTACTGCTGACGCCAGATGATGTATTCGACCTGGAAGACGTCCTTGTTCGCCATGACGTAATCGGCGATGCGATCGCCCAACGCGATGCCCTCGGGCGACTCGAAGGCCGGAATCATGATGTCGGCGGCGCGGCCGGACGGGTGATCGTCGTAGCTGTCGACCGGACGCCACCCACCGATGGTGTCGACCTCCGGGAAGGTCGCCGCGACGGCACGGGCGATGCGCACGGTGTCGACCTGCCAGTGCTCCTCCGAGCCCTTGTCGGCAGGTAGTGGGGCCATCTCGCCGCCCGCTGTCAGCGGCCTCGTTGCGGCCGCGAGCTGTACCGGCGCGGGGGGCGGTGTGGCGTCGCTGCCGGTGGCGGCCGCGCCGTGCTGATCGAGCCACGGGACCGGGTCGATCGCCTTACCGCCGGAGAGGCGACCGCCGGGGACGACCTCGAAATGCAGGTGTGCGCCGGTGGATTCGCCGGCGTTGCCGATGTTGCCGATGTGTTGGCCGGCGGTGACGGTGTCACCTGTTTTGACCAACACGCCGTCGTCGAACATGTGGCCGTAGACGGTGGAGAGCTTGCCGCCGTCGATCTCGGTGTCGACGATGATCCAGTTGCCGAATCCGCTTGCCGGTCCAGCGGCGACGACCACGCCGTCGGTGGCCGCGAGTATCGGGGTGCCGACGGGCCCGGCGAAGTCGACGCCTTCATGCATGGTTCCCCACCGGGGACCGAAGCCGGACGTGAGCTGGTACTGCCCGGCAGGGACCGGCACCGTCACCGACCCGGTGGCGGCCGGGGTCTGCGAGCGGGTCGGGATGCAGTCGGCCGCAGTCGGTTTCGGGTTGTCGCTGCCCATCACCACTGCGCCGACCAGCATGACCAGGGCCGCGAGAACTGCGGCCCCGGCCTTCATGCCGGTCTTGGTGGAGCTGGACTGCGTGCCCATTGCCGAATGTCCTTCATCTGGTGGTGAAAGTGCGAAGTACTTGCGGTGTTGTGTTCTGGCAGAACAGGTGTTGGTGCTGCGGCCCGTTCCCGGTCAGCCGCCGATGGCTTTGGTGTAGATCTCGACCATTTCCTGCAGTGCGGTGCTCTGGCCGTCGACGAGCCACTGTCCGTAGGACTCGTGCACCCGCGAACCCAGGAAGCTCGCCGCAGTGACACCCGCATCGACCAACTGGCCCAATGCGGCCGCGTCCGGGGAAGTCACGGTGGCCAGAGCCGAATTGCCGAGCCCGACGAGGTCGCTGCTTTGGGCTTGGCTGCTCATCAGTGCGGTCATCGCGTCGGTGGGTGCGTCGAGCTGGTCGGCGGACATCTTCTGGCTCGGCATCAGCACACCGAGTGCGACGTTGGCGAGGTCGATTCCGATGGGTAGTAGTTGACCCAGGGCGAGCAGGTTTCCGGTCTCGACGACCTGCCATGCCACCTCTTGGAGCTGGCCGACGTCGCGGGCGAGCCGGATGACGTCGACGTTGGCGAGCAGACCGGCCACCATCGATGTGGCGGCTGCGGTGCCGGAGGGGTCCGGAATCAGGCTGATCAGTCGCGCGATCGACGACAGGTCCACCCCGGCGGCCATCTTCACCAGCGGAGAGAGCTGATTGTTGAGCTCACCCGAAACCCTGTGCGCTTCTTTGATGTTGCCCGAGAGCAAGAATCCGGGGAGGGCTTGCAGGTTCGCAGCGACGCCGTTGTAGTCGACCGACGTCACACCGGTCACCACGCCGAGGACCTGGTTAACGATCGTGACCGGCTTGATCGCGGACAGAACCGATGTCGCTGTCGCGAGCTGATCGGCGGGAGTGCTCGCCAGCGGTGCCACGCCGGTGCTCAAGGTCTGCGCGGGACCGGACAGGGCCGCGAACGTGCTCGCGGCATCGGTGGGCGTCGATCCGGACGGTGCAATCGAGGTCGAGCCGGCCAGGGCCGACGCGCCGGACAGAACAGAGCTGGCCAGGTTGACCACCTGGTCGGCAGCGCCGACGATTTTCGGGATGTCGACCTGCTCGAGCGCGTCGACGACGCTGCTGGTCGCAGCTTCCGGAGATCCTTCGGCGGCCGTACGCAGGCCGTCGCGGGCCGCGGGGTTCGCCGCCATCCACGACTGTGTCTGGGCGACCGGGGCGAACGTACCGGCCAGGAGCTTGGCCTGCTGACCGATCTCGGCAATGTCGAGGGCCGACGAGGTCGAGGTCGGCGCGCCGGCGTTCTGCAGCTTGTCCACCGACGCCGCCAGCGAGCTCGCGGCACCCGGGGCTGCGGAAAGATCAGCGAACCCGTAGTCGGAGGTGACTGCGTTCAGGAACGTCGATGTCGCATCGGTGCCGGTGCCAGACGTCGGCGGGGTAGGGGTTGTGCTTCCGGTCGTGCTCGAGGTGGGAAGCGGCGATGCTGCGGTGGACTGTCCAGTTGCGCTGGTTGTGGTCACGTCGGTGTCGGGTGTGGGGCCGGTGGCTCCTGCGGCGGTCTCGACCGTGCCCGGTGGGTTGGCGAGGATTCGGCCGAGTGAGGCCAGGAACGAGTTCGAAGACGTCTCGGTGTTGCAGTACTTGTCGTCGGGGTGGCAGATGTCGAAGACCTTCCCCGACAGGGCACCGAAGCCGCGGGCGTCGGGTCCGCCGATGCCTTGACCTGCCAGTGTGGGGCCGACGATCTTCGCTCCGGCGGTACCGCGCTTGGGGTTGGCCAGCAGCGCAACCGCGAGCACCGACGCCGGCGGCGTCGGACCTGACCCGGCCCCGATCTCGACAGCCACATCGTTGGCGATCTGCGCTCCCTGTGAGTAGCCACCGAGGACGAACTTGGATCCGGGGCAGCGGGAGATCGCGTCTACCGTCGCCCGATCGCCTTCGGTCTTCGACGTCGCGTACGTCATGCCGGACTGGAGGAACGCCTGGGCGGGGTACGAGGGATAGACGACCTGGATCTGAGATCCGTACCGGCGCTGCAACTCCTGCCCGACTTGGCCCAGCATCCCGGCGGGTTTGGTGGGGTCTGCGTCGGCTCGGGTTTCGGTGGTTCCCGGTGCCAGGACCGCCACGAATCGCGCGCACGGTGACCCGGCAGCGGGTGCCGCCGAGGCGACCGGGGCCGCGAGGGACAGTGCGGTGGCCACGGCGGCGGTCAGGGCGGCGAGTCGGACGGAGTCGGCACTGCGCATGATCTATTCCCCTACTTCGGTGATCGATTCGATGAGATGACGCCCGTCGACCACAGAGGTGGTGACGCGCTGGGTGCGGTACTTCGGGCCGGGTGTCCCGTCGGGTTGGACGAGACTGACTGTGAGGGTGAAGAGCCCGGGCAGAACCGGGTCGAGGTCGAGGCAGTATTTCGACCCGACCGGGGTCTCGGCGATACCGATATCGAGGTTCTCGACAGTGGTGAACGGCGGGGCGGCGGGGGAGATGAGCTCGAACGCGGCAGCGCCGGACCGTTCGACGTACAGGCGGTGCTCGAATGCCCTGATGGCGTTCTCGCCGCTGTCCTGCCCACCTGCGGGCATCGAGCAATCACCCTGCGCTGATTCGGCAGGAGCAGGTGACGGTGAGCTCTCGGAAGGAGGTGAGGTGTCGGTGGACGTCGACGGCGCGGTCGTTGTCAGTGCATCGGCCGGCAGTGGGCCCTTCGCGGGTGCCGAGTCGTCACCGGTGGCCACGATGACGCCGGTGACGACCGCAGCGACCGTGACCGCTGCGCCGCCGAACAGCAGGGCTGCTCGGCGACGACTGCGGTCACGGGATCCGGACGCGGCGCTGGCCGGTTGTGGTCGTCTCGGCGATCGGCTCGGGCCGGTTGCGCTGACTATCGACGAACCTTGCTGGCTTCGCACCATGATCGATGAATCCTTTCTGGCACAGATGAATCCGGGGGAAGTCAGGATCAAGCGGGGACGAGTGCCGCCTGCAGGCCTGCCAGGGCTGCGTTGGCCTGGTCGACGATCGGAGCAGTGGCGTTGTTGACCGCGGCGACTGTCTCGGCCACTGCGGGCTGTTCGAGTGCGGTCGAGGTGAATCCCTGTACGGCCTCGTACGCGGGCTCGGTCCACACCTGCGCATCGGTCACTGCCTGATCGACGGCCTTCTGGACACTGGGGGCATCGATGGTCAGCGGCGCGGCAGGCGTTGCCGGCACGCTCTCGGGTGCCGGGAGCGGTGCCGGCTCCTCGATGATCTGCTGCTCGCCGCCGAGGACGGTTGCACCGAGGACGCCGCCGATGACTGCTCCGGCACCGGTCAGGCCCAGCACGATCGGTGCCGACAGCGCCGCGCCTACCCCGGCACCTGCGAGAGCTGCTGCACCGGGGATGAACACCCAGCCGACCGGTCCGCCCCAGACGATCGCACCGGTGCCGGTGGTAGCGGCGACACCGAGTCCGCCGCCGATGGCAGCGGCGGTGCCGGTGATGACTGCGGCCGGGACCATCGATGCCGCGAGGCCGACAGCGCCACCGGTGATGACACCGGTCGCGGTACCCGCTGCGATGCGGTCGGCGCGGGGAGCATCGGCGAATCCGTTGCCCACCAGCCAGTTTCCGCCATCGGCTTGTATTGCCTGGGTGGTGTTGTTGAACTGCTCGACGAAATTGCGGTCCACGATGTTCGGGTCGTACGGCACGAGTTCACCGCCGACGAGGAAGTAACCATCAGGTGCGTCGATCGGAGCAATGACGGTGCGCTGCACCGTCGGTACCGGCGGTGGGGGCGGCGGAGTCGCCTGCAGAGCCGGGGGCGCTTCGCTCGGGGCAGCCTGCGGAGCAGGGGCTTCGTAATAGGTGTTCTGGTAGTACGAGGACTGCTGATTGCCCGCCAGGTAGTCGTCGTAACTGCGTGACGGGGTTTGCTGGACCTGGGGTGAGGGCTGATAACCGGGTAGGTACTGACGTTCTTCCGGCGCGGCCGGCGGCGGGGCGACCGGCGCCGTCTTCGGTGCGCCCGTGACGCCCGGCTGCGATTCCTGCGGGGCGATGACCCCCGGCTGCGACGGAGCGGCCTGAGCGGGAGCGGCCTGCATGGTCAGGCCTGCGATCGTCACCGCAGCCATAGCGGGCAACGATTTGATCACCCGCCCTCGTGTCTTGGATGAGCGGTGCTGTCCGGAGCCCGATGTTGCTGGCATTGTGTGTCGATCCCTTCCTGGTGCGACCCGGCGTTCGGGTCGTTCTGGTGAATGCGATTGCGGAGCAACCGTTCTGGCGACAATTGGTTCTAGATCAAGTGAAAGAAGTGGATGGGTGCGTGCGATCCGTAGGTTGTGGGCCAGTCGCACGCACCCATCACGTGCTAGTGCCTCAGAACCAGCCGAAGACCGTCTGCCAGAACCAAGGCTGAGTGAAAATCCACATCGGGTATCGAAATCCTCTCTGTGAGAACGGGTATGAGTTCGCGGTTGATGTCCCGGCGGGGTCGCGCAGCACCGAACATGATGAAATGCGCTTACTGCACGACCCTCGCGCCGGTCCACCGGTCGAGCTACAGGGCGCGTCGGGGAGCTCCTGTAGCTCACGGCTGGGCGTCAAAACGGTGACCCCAGCCGAGACTGGGAGGGTCAGGCCACCTGGTTGAACTGGATGTCGCGGCGAGGTTCGTTGGCGGGACGGCGGAACGCCTTGTCCACGTCGGTCCATTCCCCGATCAATTCGCCGGTCTCTTCACACCGAAGTTGGTGTGTGGAATGCGGAGTAGAGGGCAGTGAGCACACAGCGAGACCGTGGACTCGGTCGTTCACGGCACTGCACTGATTCGAGTGCGAGGACGCGGCTGCTGGTTGTTGCAGAGTCTGTGAATGACTGGACAGCACAGTTGCGTTCCGTTCCGGGGCGCTACGTGCATCGACGTCCGTTAGGCTGAGAATGCCCATGTAGACGCGACGTAGTCGCACCCCTGTCTGCTGGGTCGGCCCTCGTGGATGCGCTTTGCGGACGCCAATCAGCTACGCGCACCACGGGGGTTCTTCTTTGTTCGGGTTCTGTGCTAAACCTTACTTCGACAGTCCGGTTTAAACAACCCGTGATAACCAATCTGTTTTACGACTGCATTATGTGCTACCAGGAATAGGCGGGTGACATTGTGACTCACCGTGGAGTACCAGCGATGAAGCGCCGCCTCCGTGGTTTCGATCCGAGCCGCTTGCGAGACGCCCGAGCCAGGGCTGGTCTCAGTGGTGCGGAGGTTGCTCGACGGGGCGGTATCGGAGCGTCGACCTACTCGCAGTGGGAGCAGGGAAAGGCGGATCCGGGTATCGCCGCACTTGCCCGCTGCCTCGCTGTACTGCAAGTGCGTGTGACCGATGTGGTGATCGTGGATCCTAGTGATGAGCACCTTGGAGACTTGCGGGTAGCTCGCGGCCTTACTCAGGGTGATCTTGCTGGCAAAGTTGAGGTGAGCCCTCAGCACATCGGCGCACTCGAACGCGGTCATGTAAAGCTGTCGGACGCAATGGCCCGAAAGATTGCCAGCGCCCTTGGTTTCGAGGTGTCGCGTGTAGTCGCCTCCTTCGATCGCGTACGAAACCGACCGTTGGACGTACTTCCCTGAGGACATTGACGGCCGCACGGGTTTCTCGTCGCAAGTAGTCCGGTCCAGTGGCAGCTGAACCGAACCGTCTCGGTCGGTCGTAAGTGGGCCGACCATCCTTCGTTGGACGTCCCGTGGATCCAGTCTTCTAGATTCACGAAACTCAACGCGCGATCTAATTGCGCCGTGTTTCGTCATCACGAGCGGAACACTATGGTCCCTCTGAGCGATGGGCAAGTAGAAGTCAATTTCGAATGGATCACACGCCCCTGAACTGGGCTTTGTGATCCGACACGTTTATTGACCCCACTCAGTTTATTGACCATATATTGACCTCGGCTCTAGGATGGATCTGTGACGCAAACGGGACACCCACTATGGTTTGCCACCTGCGTCAGCTCTCGCAGAAAGCAACGGAACCTCACCATCACGGGATTGCGCGAGGCGGGTGGGCCTACAAAGCCCGTCGTCCTGATGGCCGAACGCGGCGAGCTCAACAACCCGCGGCCGAGCACCTTGCAAAAGTTCGATACCGGCCTGAGTTGGAAGCCCGGAAGCGCCGCGAATGTCTATTGGGAAAGCGCGCAGCCGGTTGTGTTGGGGAGAGCACCGTACAAGGCCGGCACGGGGAACATCACCGTCGGGCTGGACCCACTGACTAAACTGCTCGCGGCCCAGAGGGACATGCACAGAGAGATCGATGGCCTGGAAGACCGCACCTCAGGGGTCGATGATCTGCGGGTAGCACTCCAGAAACTGGATGTTGCAGTTTCGGCCATCGCCGGGTCCTTCGTCACCGAGACGCTCGAACGGAATCATGGGCAACACCACAAGGCGATCGATTCCGCAATCGCGGCGCTCCTGGAGCTTCCTGTCGATTACGACGATCCAGAACGTGAAGAAAAGCTCTACCGCCGTTGGCTTTACGGCAGTCCCATCGAAATCGATCAAGCAACAGCCCATCGGTTCGCTCGCCGTCTGAAAGACAGTCGACGCCGCTAAAAAAGAACGGAACGAACATGGCTAAGGCAACGCCTCCTTTGCACGTGAGAATCAACAAACTCTTCGAGACGAACCACACCGCCGACAACCCGGAAGTCAGCAATGCCGTCGTCGCCGAGTCGATCTCCAGTCTCTTGGGACGGCCTGTTATCGAGACGGAAATAGCAGAGTTACGTGCTGAGGCCGGTCTGAGATTTGCCGACAGCGACATGGTCCACGCTCTCGCTGAGTACTTCGAGGCCCCGGCCTCCTTTCTCGCGAACAAGTGGGACAGCACCGCGGAGAGCTACGACCGGGAATTGTCGGTGCTGACCCAGCTACGCGATTCCGGCGTTCAGTTGCTTGCGATGCGGGACGGAGGTGCGATGAGCGCCGACGACCTCATGAACATCCTCGAACAGCTTCCTGACCAGCCAGAAGGCAAGACATCCGATGCAGGCGGTACCAGGAGTAACGTGTAGCGCCGTTCATTGTTTTCGGTTAAAAAAGGTCGGAGGGAGTCGGGACCCGTGAGCCAAGAGAGTCAGATTCGGTCGGCTGTGCGACGCATCGCAGCGAACATGCCGTCGGATGAGCCATGGTCGCGTCAGAAGTTCATCGACCTGATCGCAGAGGAACGCGACCGACCGATCGTCCTATGGCCCGTCGAGTCGGCACTGCTGAGCCGTGTGGGCCTGACAGGCACTCTGTGTGGGTTGTGGGTTGCCCGCAAGCAAGACGACTTCATCGTGTACGGATCCGACGTCGCCGAGTATCAAGCAGACCAAGTCATCGGTCACGAGGTAGGTCATATGGTTCTTTCGCATACCGGCCTTCCCGAGTCCGACCACAGTCGGGCCATGCTCAAGGTGTTGTTGCCTCACGTCTCGGAGCGAACAATCGAAAATGTGTTGGGTCGTGACAGCTTCGAAGATGACCAGGAAGCCGCCGCCGAGTCCTTCGCCGACCACATCATGGTCGAGGCGATGGTCAACCGAAATCGACGCCAGTCGCCCCTCCGCTCGACATTTTTCAGGGCGAAATGACCTCCCCCGTCCCAGCGTGGATCTCGTGGCCAATCATCGTACTGATGGCACTGACGTTGGTGGTTCGCGTCGCGTGGCTCAACTCGTCGATCATCGACAGGTTGACTACACGCTCGCTGGTCATCGGATGGTTCGCCTTAGTTCTCCGTGAAAATGCGGTTCAAGACGCAATCAGGCATCTACCGAAACCGCTAGGCGACGTCGCTCTGTTTCAGCAGCTCACGTTCTGTTGCATCGTCATGGTTGTCATGGCCATCTACGGCATGTCGCGGTTATGGGTGGGGGCCGACCCTTCGGCTGTGTGGAAGCGCCAGCGGGTCTACGACGCGATTGGACTTGCTCTCAGTGCCGTCATCCTCATTTCCGGGACACCTTCCCGGAAGGCCGGTGAGTTAGTCGATCAATACTTGGGCTGGCCGGCAGTCGTCTTGTGGACCGCCTTCTATGCCCCGATTCTGTTCGTCGCAGTTGCTGTCATGAGGATCTTCTTACGTGAAGCTCGACATCCCGACACCGCGGTCCGTGAGAAAGCACTCTATGGCTTGGCGATTGCAATTGCGGTCGGTCTCGCACTTGTTGCGGTGAGCACGCCTATTCTCACTTTTCAGGAGGTCTTGACAGGCTCTGGGTCGGCGGATCCAGAGATGCATGTGAAGGCCCTAACTTTCTTCCTAGCGGTTGCTGGATCGCTGATCATGGGTGCGGTTCCGGTTCTCGCAGTACTGCGGGCAAAGCTAGGACAGGACCGAATCAGCAAGAACTTGAAGGAAATCGAGCTTCTGTGGCAAGACATGACCGATCAGTTCCCCGAGGTCAGGACAGTCGACAGTCGACAGTCCCAGTCCGATCCTGCGATGAAGCTTCACAGAAAGATCATCGAAATTCACGATGCAGCACGCAGGCTCAGCAAGTGGAACGCATCCACGTTGTCCACTGAATCGGACGCGCTTCAATTAAATGCGGAGAGTATCGCAGCAGAACTGGCTCAGGCCTATGCCGCTAAAACCGCTGGTCAGATGCCTCCGGAACGCTACGAGCTCCTGACGGTGCTGGCGCAGCGCTCCGGGGCCTACGACCTCACCGCCACGAGCGATGACTTGGTCGACGTTGCCAGGGCCTGGCGCAAACTACGCCATCAGCAGAAAGTACGGACGTAGTCGACCGCCCCTATTGCCTGTGGTGCTCAGCTTCATGCGCTTCAATCTGCACGCTGTGCCGCGATGAGGCCGACCGTGGTGTGGCTCGCGGGCCGTTGGCGACGAAGAGAGCGACGTTCCCCACCATGTTGATCTCCACCTGCTCGAACCTGCTGTCCAGCGCGTTCTGCAGACCCGGCAGATCGTCGTGCCAGTTCCCGAACGCACCGATCTTGTTGTACGCCGTCATCAATGCCTTGCCGAACAAGGTATACCGCTGGTCAACACCAATCACGGTGGAACCGAACAGCACTCCCTTTGGCTTTAACAGCGCGGCGAGGTTATCGAACGCCGCATCTTTGGTCGACCAATCGCCGGGTAGGCAGTGCAAGACGTAGTTGAGAGATATCGAGTCGAACTTTTCGATGTTCTCGGCGAAGGGTTCGAGTACGTCTTGCTCGATCAGAGTGGTGGGTACCCGGAGTCGAGATGCTGTGTGCTTCAGCGAGTTCGGGCTGAGATCCGAAAGCGTGAGATCGAGGTCAGCTGGTAAGTCTGCGTTGGCGAGTAGCCAACCTGATCCGGGCCCGACCTCAAGGTGTCTCTGTCCGATGCGACCGTTATAGAGGTCAAGGAAGTTCTGTCGGTTGCAGCGCCAGGCGTAGCTGTTCGACAGCCGCATGACCCAGAGATCGTAGACATTCAAAAACAGATTGCTGCTGTACGGAGCCGCCCCCGCTTGCGTCGTATCAGATGTCATCGAGTCGATATTCCTCTCGGTGTGTGTGAGCCAGTCCCCCGCGTAGCTACCACGCGATCTAAGAGTCTGCCCTATCAGCGCGGTTGGGGGCAGAGGTGCGCCCTGGGTGGATCTGGCTAAGCCGTGGGCTGGAGCTCGTCGACAACCCGCCGTAACCAACCCCGACGTTCGCAGGTCGTCGCTTCAAGGCGTCTTGGCGAATCTTGTTACAGCTTCACGGCGTGTCTAACCGGCACCATCCGCAATCTGTTACAGAATCCTGTGATGGATTGGCGTCCGGGAAAGGTGTCAGCGATGGCCATGCAGAGCAAGGGGTCGAGGCGTATGTACGCAACTCGTATCCCTGTGGAGGTTGGTGACCTGATCGAACGGCGAGCACTTGAGGCGGGCTGCACGTCTACGTCGCAGTACCTTGCGGATCTGCTCGCTGTGGTTCACGGACGCCCCGATCTAGTACGCGAATTGAACCAAGAGGTGATGCCGCTAACCGCATAGACGGACAAGAATGCGGCGTGCTTGAGGACGGTTAGCCTCGGCCCCCGCTCGCACACTACGTGCAGACCGAAAAGAGTCGAGCCCCCGACTGGCAGGTCGAGGGCTCGAGGTGAAACGGAGAGCCAATCTTCGTTTCGGTGCTGCATTCCCCTGGAAGGGACAGACTATTGCTGGTCTCGTCTCAGGGTACCTCGCGCCCTGATGAAGGTTCAAGATCTAACGTTCGTGTCGTCACGGCGATGTCGACACCCGACAACATGTGGAGACGTCTGTCTCCGTTGGTGGCCGCGCGTCGGTCCATGCGTGTCTGGAGTGCCGCTAGCGGCAAGTTCGATACCTCGCGGACTCTGACAAAGCACCTACCGGTCGTGCCGGCCGCGGTGCCGATCTATGCGCGCGGCCGTACGAGCCTGCTAGCGCTGGACTTCGACGCCAAGCACCACACGCCGGAGCAGGTCGACGTCGATGTCGAACGTGCCTTGGGATGGCTTCACGAATGCGGTGGACGCACAGTCACCGATCGTTCGACGAGCGGCGGCCGCCACGTCCTGGTGCCGATGGCCACCGACATCGCTCTGCGCGTCGACGACATCAAAATGGTGATGCAGCTCCTGTCGGCCCGCCTGGTCACACTGGACGCCACTCCGATGCTCAACGCGGACTGGGGATGCATCACTCCCCCGGGCTCACCGTGCCGCGAGGGTGGCTACCGCATCCTCGACGGCACTCTCGACGAGGCGATCGACGCCTTCACCGTTCGGTCCGACCGCGGTATCGTCCCCCGCCTCATAGCTCTCCTGGGCGGTGCGACCACTCCCCGGCACCGCACCCCTGTAGCCGCTGTCGCTGCCTCCCTCTCCCAAGACGAACGCCTCGTCGGTGTCGGCAGGGACCGACGCTTGGACCCGCGTTTCCACCGCACTACAGCCGTCCCAGAGACCGTCGAGGCGTACGCGGCGACGGGCAAGTTCACCAAAACAGCCAGAGCCCTCTGGGACTCCCCCTCAGAGGCGAGGCAGGCCGTCATCAGCCACGCCGTGCTGCGCGGTGCCAGCTCCGCGGACATCGAGAAGGCGATCGCAACCAAGGCGTGGTCGGGAGTCCGCAACTCGTACATCGACAAGTACGGCAGGCACTCCGCCGCAGCCCTGCAACGAGACGTGGCCAACGCCCTGAGTTGGGCCGCAAGGATCGTCCGACCATTCCACCAACTCACGCACAAGAACAGACACACAGGGGGTAGTAGTTCGTTCCTGAAAGATCGAATTCGTAGACAGTGGCTGGCGCACGCACAGCTGTGGATCGACTCGGAGTTTCTCGGTACCCGACAACGTCCTGTCCTACTCGCAGTGGTCCAAGCGCTCGCCTACACATCGGCTCTGGCCGGCGACTTGGTCGAGGGCGTCCCTGTGGTGGCAGTGGGTGGACGGAGCTTGTCGCATTCGGCCGGGTTGATGTCGGAATCGACGGTGTGGAGTGCGTTGCGGGTGCTCAGAGAGACTCCAGGGTCTCCCCTGCTGCTCGTATCCCGCGGTGCTGGTCGGGAGGCCGATCGCTACGCCCTGACCACACCGGCGACCACGCGGGGCCCAGGACGAGCGCGGATCGAGCGTGCTCGTGTGGAGCCGGTACATCCGGCATGGAGCGTGCTCGGTCTGCGTGGGCGGTCGGTGTACGAGCTGGTTGTTGCGGGTCTGGCTACGAACATCGACGACGTCTTTGCCGGCGCGATGCTGCGGCCATCGAACGGTTACGCCATTGTCGCGGCTCTGACGGCCGCTGGGCTCATCGAACGCGACGGGGCTACCTTGGGTCCCGGAAGCCGCACGTTGGACGACGTAGCGGACGCTCACGGCCTCGAGACCGTCGCGGCCGACCGCATCGTTCGCCACCGAGCCGAACGGCTTTTGTGGCAGGTGTGGCTTGAGAACCGCTTCTACGGCCCGGCCATCGCGTCGGCCATGCAAGTTCCAGCTGCCGACGTTCCGATCTACGGCGCTCCCCCACCGCGCGGGGAAGAGTCGGAAGCGCTGTGGGCGGCGATGCTTGCTGCGGGGCCACCCCCAGAGCCTGATCCTGTGCGGGAAGCCATGGAGCTCCTCAGTGACCGACTCGGCGCAGTGATCGTGCCTGTCGTGCAATCCAAGGCCGCCCACCACTAGGGCACTGTTTCACCCGTGCAGTCACAGACGTGACGCTTGTGAGGTCTTGTCGCCCGCGCGGGTGCGGAATGCTCTGAAATCTGGCCGAAGGTGGAGAGGGTTGAACCGCTCCACGAGACTTGGAAGGGGGGCAGGATGGACGCGATGCCGGTCGGTCTAGGTGGGGGGCCGTTGCTTACCTTGCGCACCGGCAGAGTGCGCATTTGGGGGCGTTCCCCTCGCGTTACTCTCGCAGTTATGCCAGGTCAGAAGGTGCTCTAATTAGTGCATGCGTTAATTAATTAGTGCATGCGGTAACGCGTGCGTTCGTTACCGCATACTTTCACTCACGCCTGAAAGCGCGCACTAATTAACGCGTTCCTTCACTCGTGCGTTATTTCATTCATTAGTTAGTGACCGCACGCGTGAGTGAGTGCTAGAGTGCGTGCATGAACGTAATCATGGTGTACAGCGAGGCTGGGGGCGTCACCAAAACCACGACAGCAGTATCGCTGGCGATGGTGTCGGCTGCGGCTGGAACCCCAACCACCCTGATCGACCTCGACCCGAGAGGTGCGGCCACAAAGTGGGTCGGGAGCTACCCGGACGAGCCGTGGAAGCACGTCGGTGCCGTACTCGCAGACGCGAACCCGGAGGGGTGGGCCGAGGATCTCGCGATTCCCACGGAATGGTCCGACAACCTACGAATCCTTCCGTCCGCGAGGTCGCTCTCGAACCGCGAGAAGGACTACGAGGACCACGCGGAACTGCGACTTGCTGCCGCCCTCGAAGGACACACATCCGAGGTCGTCATCATCGACTGCCCGAACCGTCAAGGCGGGCTCTTGACGCAGAACGCGCTGGCTGCCTCCAGTCTCGTTGTCTACGCGGCGACAGCCAACCAAGACGGGTTGGACGGAGTCGAAGGGGCTCGGGAAAGCGTCCAGAAGTTCCGCGCGAGCCGGGAACGAATCGGCGCGACCTTGAACCTCCAGGAAGCCGGCATCGTCGTCGGTGCAGTCAAAGAGACCGTGATGACCAAGGTCTCCACGAAGGCGCTGGAGCTTCTCCAGGAGACGGGCCTGCAGCTCAGCCCGATCATCCCGAACCGAACAATCGTCGACCAGTCGCGGATGACAGGCGAGTGGTACGGAAAGTTCGACAAAGGCGCACCCGTACTGTCCGCCTACCAGCAGATATTTTCATCAATCATTAATTAATGCATGCATGCACGAACGCATGACTGCGCCGCACGGAAGGCTTCACTATGAGCAGCGAACCGGACCTGAACGTCACCCGAAGGGGCCCTCGACCAGCGGCCGATGAAACGGTTGACTCCGCCGAGGTCCCGCAGTCGACTAAGGTCTCTCCCCGGCCAGTAGGACGCCCCCGTCGAGAGAAGGCCGAGCCGGTCATTCAGTTCTCGACACGTCTCGGACTGAGCTACCGAGAGGCCATCGACGCAGTCGAAGCCCACTCTGGGGACACCATCCGCGAAATCATCGAGCACGCAATCAGAGTCGCCTACCCCGAGCACTACAAACCAAAGCCGACGAAGCAACGGTAGAACGTTCGATCGAACCGCCACCAGACCAACGCAGGGGGCCCCGGCAGTGCGGGAACACCACCGGGGCCATCGGCCACAGACAACAAAGGGAGCTGTGACCTATGAACCACCGTAACGCCGACCTAGAGGTCGAGGAACTAGACGGCGCGCTGCCGACATCGCAACATGCAGTCGAGATCCACCCGGCTGTAATCAAATGGGCCCTTATCATCGGTCTGATTGTCGCTATCGCCGTCACCGCGTCAAGCTTCAACCTCAGCTTTCAAACCCTCCATGACCTTGCCACCATGGCCAACATGGGTGACTCCGCCTGGGTTATCCCAGTCGTCCTCGACGGTCCCATCCTCGCGGCCGGCATCTTCCGGATCGCTCTGTCCCAGCACACCGACCGGGCCACAGTGATCGGCCGACGTTTCATCATCGCCGTGTACACACTCGCCGGACTGGGCAGCATGGCAGGCAACGCCTACCACGCCGTTCTCACCGTCACCGACCTCAATGCGGGAGTCGCTGCCGTCCTCGGCGCACTCGCGCCCCTGATGGTGATGACCATGAGCGAGATGATTTCGATCGTTATCAGCGCACCTCGACGGCGTATCAGCACGCCCACGCAACCCATCTCGGCCGCCGCAGACGCATCCGGCAACCTCGAGACGGCTGAGCAGACAACAGTGGGCGACGGTACCAACGACCTCATTGCCCTGCTCGATCAGCACGGAACCCTCGAACCTGAAATCTGGCAAACCGCCGACCTCTACCAGAATGACCCAGAAACGAAGGGAAACTTCGCGGCCGTCAGCCGTCGCCTCGGAGTAACTCCGCCTACAGTCGCACGGCGATACGACAGATACTCCGCACTGGTAAACAAGGTCACTGCGATGAAGGCAGCCGAACATCTGGGCCCGCCGGCCGAACTAGAAACAGAAGGCGATGACAGAGACAGAAACTACGCACTGACCGCTGCAGCTCCCGAATACACAAACGCGAGCTGACAACCGTGCGTGGTTCGAGTGCCCCAGAAACGTTCGTTTTCAGCGTTCGGGAGGCGTGGGTGGCCGCTACGGCGTCCGCTTCGCGACGTTTCAGACGGTCAGGTTCCGGGGCTGAGTTTTAGATCGGCGGCTGAGTGCGTCCCGCAGGAAAGACGGAATCAAGAACCTGCGCGTCACCGCGGACTTGCAGGGAGGGGCGTGCTTGTTCGACCGTCAGTGCGCCGGCGGCGAGGCCGACAATAATCTCTGGGGCCGCTTCGATGACGGTTGCTGCCGTTTGGTTACGGCGACTGAACGCTTGCGGGCCATGCTCGTCGATGCGCAGGGCGATCGAGAATCCCTCGATAAGCAGCTCGACTTCGACCGCGGGCGTCGCAGTGACGTCTCTCAAGAGGGCGGGTAGAGCCAGAACCAGCCAGCGTGGATGAAACACATCGTCGCCGCGACCTGAGGCGACCAACGGCGTTCCCCACCGCCCAAGGGCTTCCATCGGATCACGGAGCTCGGCACCCCATTGGGTCAGGGCATAAAGCACCCCGGGCTCCCCGAGCTGTCGTTGGACAATGCCGTTTTCTTCGAGCGTGCGAAGTCTCTCAGCAAGAAGGTTCGACGCTATTCCAACCAGTGATGTTTTTAGTTCGTTGTAGCGCAACGGGCCGGGAAGCAGCTCGCGGACGATAAGAAGATTCCAACGCTCTCCTACGAGGTCAAGCGCGCGAGCCAGACCGCAGAACTGTCCGTAAGAACGGGCTCCGTGACGCTTTACTTTGTCCATTGCAGTAGATAATATCAACCAAACGTACTAGCTGCCAGTGTCTGTCGCGATCGGGACGGCGCTCGCGTATGCAGGGGAGTGGTCGCACACAATGGGTATCAACTGGCTCGGTGTCATTCCCGCTGTAGTGGCGGGGATGATCGTTGCCTTTCTTTGGTATCAGACAGGACCGATTGCCAGCGCATGGGAGAAGCTGACCGGGGTGACCCCGGAGCGGATCAAGCCAGTGCGGGCGCGAAGCATGATGCAGCTCTTCATCACCATCATCATCATGGCGCTCGGGTTAGCGGTCGCAATCGGGCTCGCAGCCGAGGCGACCGGCAGTACTTCGGTGTGGGCGGCGCTGCTCGTAGGGCTCGTGACGTGGGTTGCGTTTTCGGCGTCGACGCTCGTTCAGCACAACGCCTTCGAGATGAAGCCGGCCAAGCTCACGATCATCAACATCGGGTACCAGCTCGTGCTCTTCCTTGTGATGGCACTTGTGCTCGGACTGCTCAATGGGCGGATGTGACAGAAACGATCGTTTCTGTCACATCCTGCTCCACACATCAGTCGATCCGTCGACCAGCCGACGAACTGTGCCACAAAACTAGGGCTGAGCTCCCGGCCGTCGATATGCCGCCCCAGAAACGGTCGTTTCTGGGGCATCGATCCGTGAGACAGCCGCTAGTCCGAACGAGCGTTGCGATTGCAGGCCCCTCACGGTCCCGAACAGAGGGCATAGGACCTGTCCGCATCCGACAACTGGAGTGCTATTTCCACAGGTCTACTGCATCGACCAGGCGCTTCATATACGAGTGAAGTCGGCTTCTGATAGTTCGATTTCAACAGACGGGTGGACGGTGGTCGGTTGGTGCTCATTAGGACGGCGAGGGTGGTGGTGAACTGAGGGTGGTGTCTTCGACGTAGTCGGCTAGAGGATCAGGCCGGTTCCCTGATTGGGACGTCTGGTCTGTTCCTGGTATTGGACGACCGATGCCCGTCCGTGGAACCACGGTTGGAGTGAACCGTCCTGGGTTTGATGCCGCTTCGTTCTTTGTGAAGGATGAAGCGTATGTCGAAGCGTTACCCGGCCGAGCAACGTGAGCGTGCGGTGAAGATGGTCCTCGACCATCTCCACGAGTACAACTCCGTGTACGGCGCGTGCAAGGCGATCGGACCGAAATTGGGCGTCGGCGCGGAGTCACTGCGGCTCTGGACACGCCAGGCTCAGATCGATGCCAACCAAGCTCCCGGTGCAACGACCGAGGAGCAGCAACGTATCAAGGAGCTCGAGCGTGAGAACCGAGATCTCAAGGAAGCCAACGAGATTCTGAAGTCGGCTTCGATTTTCTTCGCGAGGGAGCTCGACCCTCGCCGCCGCAGATAGTCCAGTTCATCGATCAGATGCGTGCACAGAACTACCGGGTCGAGTCGATCTGCCGCGTGCTCACCGAGCACGGAGTACAGGTCGCCCCACGCACGTACCGCAACTGGAAGACCGCAGCACCGTCGGCTCGCACTGTCTCCGACGCCTACCTCACTGCCGCTCTCCGTGACACGGTCGGCGAACCGGAAGAGCTCTACGGTCGCCGCAAGATGTACCGCCACCTGCGCAGGAAGGGCCATAATGCGGCTGCCTGCACGATCGACCGCCTGATGGGCGACGAGGGTATGTCCGGCGTCGTCCGAGGCAAACGGCACCGCACCACAATCCAGGGCGGCAAGAACTCCACCCGGGCCCCTGACCTGCTCGACCGTGACTTCACGTCCGAGTCCCCGAACCGGAAGTGGGTCACCGACTTCACGTACACCAGAACGTGGGCGGGATTCGTCTATGTCGCGTTCGTCATCGACTGCTTCTCGCGAGCGATTGTCGGTTGGCACGCCTCGACGGTCAAAGACACGGCGATGGTCACCACGGCGCTGAAGATGGCCCTGTGGCGACGCGATCACGGTGGGCACCGCGTCGGCTCGGGGCTCATTCATCACAGCGACGCCGGCAGCCAGTACACGTCGATCGCGTTTGCGGAAACGCTTGTGCTGGAGGGTATTGCGGCTTCGATCGGCAGTGTCGGGGATGCTTACGACAATGCGTTGGCGGAGAGCACGATTGGGTTGTTCAAGACCGAGGCGGTATCGAAGAGAAGTCCGTTCCTGATTGGTCCGATGAAGACCATCGACGATGTCGAGTTCGCCACGATGGGATGGGTCGACTGGTTCAACCAACGCCGCCTCCACAGCACTCTCGACTACCTCACACCGGACGAATTCGAGGAGGTCTACTACAGTCAAGAATCGGCACTCCGCCCGGAGATGTTGCAAGCGTAGGAGCGGCAAGAAACCCGGGACGGTTCATCTTGCCGACGATTCCGTGTCCTGTGTCGGCGTAGATCTCGGTTTCTGCTCGCGGGATGCTGGATCTGACTCGATCGACCGCTGCTTGGGGGGTCGAGACCACCGTGTTAGCGCCGAAGATCACCAGCGTTGGGACTGTGATCGACTCCATTTCGGTATCTGTCAGCTTTCTTGCCCAGCCGAGCTTCATGCGGTAGTTCAGTGCCTCTTTCGCCATCGCGAATTGTGCATCGTTCAAGGCGTATCCAGGCGTGCTCTGCGACATCGAGTCCGTCTTCGCCGACGTCGAAAGCCGCGCTGAGAAAATGCTGAACGATCTTCTCGAGTTCCTCGACCCGGACGCGGCGGGAGAGTTGACCGATGTCGTCGAGTAGCGAACAACTCTCTGCTGGAACCCAGCTGAGTGAGAGGGTAGAGGCACGCTGGTCGGTCGTTGCACAAGATCCCGCACAGCCTCGTGCGATTGCTGTCGGGGTTGTGGTGTGTCGGTTCCGTCGTACCGCCGCGACGACGGAACCGACACGCCGCATACTGAACCTACCGGGAGCGCACAGACCTCTCGTCGTCCGTATCCGCCACCCATTGGTACCGAAACAGTGGTGACGCTTGCTTTTTCTTCACTATTCGCCGACGCGGCGCGCGCTCATCCCGGCGTCGCGAATACTCGACCAACCGATCCCGTAACGCCGGGTCGAGGCAATCTCGATCATGTGCGTCCAGTCAGTTCCCTCAACCGGGCAGCGATACTCACCCACCCCGAGTCCGAACTCGACGGATACATCCGATGCCGACGCTCCCCCGAACGGCTCCCACAACACGGCAAACGCAACCAACGATCACATTGCTGCTCGGACGCCACCGCTCACCGTTTCTTTCCGTCGATCTCGGTCAGCAAATCACCGTCGTCGACGAAGGCGAGTTCTCCCGAGTTCAACGCGACAGCCCATCGATGCGGGTGCGCCCAGTCGCGACCCAACGCGGGACCGGAGACAAGTTGATCGGAGTAGTCCTCGACGACGATCCCCGACACCACTTCCCCGCCCCTCCGGAGCTGGACCTCATCACCAATAGCGGGTCCAGAATTTGTGTTACTTCCTGCAGCAACCATGGATGAATTCAAACAGAGTTCGTCACGTATCGGGCACGCAGAGAACCAGACACACCCGCTGGATGGCGAGAGCGAGAGCAGCGCAAGAACTCGACAACGATCGTGTTCCCGATGGGTGCGGATTAGCCCGCAGCCCTTCGTGTGCGGCGAAGAAACCGTAGTCTCGCTCCGCCGTAGGACGACCTGTGCCTGAGCGACATCCGGAGCGAACCGAAGTCGTTGACCGACACATCCTCGCTGAAAACCGGCTCCACGCAACCAGGTGATGTGATGAATCATGAACTGTGCGACTTCCACGCGCTCAATTCAGTGACATAACACATTTGAGCCGCCGTTAACAGACTGAAAGGATGTTTTGAAGCATTCCTCCGGTCCGTAGGCTTGTTTGTTGCACAATGGCTGTGTTAGCTGTTCCACACCGACTACTCGCTCGACATGCCCCAGAAGGGTTATCGGGCACCACCCCCTCAGGAGCCTCATCGATGACGATTCCCATACTTTCGAGCTCGCACTCGGCCGATGCCATCGAGTCCGCAGCCGATCGGCACGCTACGCGCAACTCGTCGGCCAGCCGACAGAGCACACAGACAGACAGGCTCGTCCGTCCCGTCGGTCACGGGCTCGACGTCGGTTCCCGGTCGACGCGCTGCGCCGGTGGAACCATGACATTGACGGCCGCGACACCATCGGGATCCCCGGAACTGTGGTCCCGCTATGTCGAAGGAGCGTGGGAATCGTACTCACGCCATGGTGTCACCGCTGCGCTCGATCTGGACGAAGTCGCCTCCGGCGCCACGACAACCCTGTTCTACGTGGTGCTCGACAGGGCAGGACAGATGCTCGGCGGAGTCAGGGCACAAGGCCCCTACACGATGATCGAGCAGTCCCACGTGTTGACCGAATGGCAGGACTCGCCTGGACTGCCTCTGGTCACCGAACTGTTGCACGCCCGGATCCCCCACGGGATCGTAGAAATGAAAAGCGCGTGGGTCGATGCGGGTGCCGCAGGGCGGACGGTGTCGAATGTGCTGGCTCGGACAGCATTGCCGACGCTCGAACTGACCGGCAGCCGGTACCTGTTCGCCAGCGCGGCCGATCACGTCCTGCGCCTGTGGGAAAGCTCCGGCGGGCGGATCGACCACGCCATCCCGGCCGCGGCGTACCCGAGCGAGCAATACCGGACCGTCATGATGTGGTGGGACATGCACACGCTGGCCCGCAGCGCGAGACCCGAGGTGTGGGAGTCGATGGTCCGCGAGGCCCGCTCATTGTGTGGAAACGCTCAGCGCGTCCCGTCGGCGGCGTGACGGCTGGTCGAGAGTTCGGGGCGGCTCGTTCTCATCTGACCGGACCTGGGGCTGCCCGACCATGTGATCGTGAGTGTGCCCGCGTGGTACGCGCGATCTCGTCCGTCGGCTTTGGCGCGGTAGAGCGCGGCGTCGGCGGCGCGGACGGCGGCGTCGAGCACGTGATCGAGACCGCCCGATTCGCTCGAAGCAACGTCTGCGGAGGGTAACGCCGGGTCACCGGGTGCGATGGGCCGGACGTCGAGCGTCACCGTTCCGATGCTCACGGTCACCCTGCAGTCGGACCGGACTCGATCGAGTATCCGCTCAGTGAGTTCGCGGCCGTCTCGGTGCGGGGCGAGAATCAGGAACTCCTCGCCACCGGTTCGAGCGACGATCGCATCGTTTTCGCCGACCGCTGCGTGCACAGCGCACGCCAGAGTGTCTGCGACTGCAGCGAGCGTTCGATCCCCGGCTGTATGACCGTCGGTGTCGTTGACGGTCTTGAAATGGTCGACATCGACGACGAAAGCAGCCAGTAGTTCTTTCCGCTCGCACGCCTGGTGCACGAGAACCTGTGCACTCGAAAGCAATCCACGGCGATTGAGAAGACCGGTCAACGGGTCCGTGTCGGCCAACCGTTGCAGTTTTTCGTTCACCAACGTCAGGGTTCGGCGCAGGCCGCCGATGAGCGCAACCGGCACCAGCACCGTGGTCGCGGCGGCACCGATCGCAACGGCGGTCACCGCCCAACCGGAGGAACCCACACTGACCACCGACAATGCCGTGACCATGACCACCGAGGCCGCAGACAGGCGCGCGGTGACCCGCGGCGGTGAACTCGACGCAGCGATAGCCGGAACGATCGCCAGCATCGAGGTGACCGCGCGCGTCCCGGACGGATCCGCGACCAGGTAGGCGCTGATAGCGACTCCGGTCATACCCCCGAAACCCAGGACCGCGAACTGACGTTCGCTCAACCGCCCCACCTTGGCAGCGAAGAGCACGGTTACCGCGGTGAACGTCAGCACCACGATGAGAACCGGAAGCGCATTCGGCCGCAAAAACGTCGGAGACAACAGGGCAATGGCCAACAGCGGTACAGCGCCGGTAGCGCTGACAATGACCGCGGTAGTACGGGTATCGAGCCGTGACCGCCACGGGTTTGGATGCCGACGAGACGACTTGTCGATCACGTTCATCCGATGATTCCTCGAATCAGTGTTGGGCGCGATCCCGGCACAGAATGTTTGGCGGCCCTTGTTGTCGTGGCGTGCCCGTTCATCCCCCTGCCGGTCCAACCGTCGGATCGACTCCGGTGCGCACCAACGAATCCAGGTCGATTCGCCGTCGACCGGACGGGAGCGGTTCACCGCGGCCGAATGCCCTCACAGCGGCGGTCACAGCGGCACCACCGAGCGCGACGTCTCCGCCGAGCTGCGGCCAGGTCGAGAGCGTGCGCCCGATTTCCGGCACCGACGCAATCATTCTCGGGGTCAGTTTGGTCGGCTCGAGCAACGTCGCTGCGATCGTGCTCTTCTGCTCGACGGTCATGTCGGCCACATCCGCGGTTTCCATCTCGCCGAGCAGTCCGTGGAACACCGGTCTGTCGGGTTCGAGATCGAAGCGTTCGACATCGAGGACGCCGCCATCGCTGGTCTCCATCACCACGGGGATGCCTCGGGCGCGGGCGTGTTGGCGGACCAGCAGCTTGGTGTCGATCGAGTCGCATTCCTCCACCACGAGATCGAGCCCGTCCAGAAAGCCATCGAGCGTCGCAGCATTCACACCGTCCGGGAACACCTGCACCCTCAGGTACGGGTCGAGCTCGGCGATCCGTCGGGCCGCGGCGACCGCCTTGTTCACGCCCAAGTCGAACACCGAGGACGGGACTCGGTTGAGGTTCGAGAGATCGAGCTCGTCGAAGTCGGCCAGACGCAACTCGCCGCACAGTCCTTCCAGCGCAAGGGTGTGAGCGACGGCGTGGCCGACGCTCAACCCGACCACTCCCACCCGTAGGTCTCTGAAGCGAGCTTGTTCCTCGGAGGTGATCTTGTTTCTGTTGCGGTCCAGCCGTAGCTGATCGAAGCCGCGTGGACCGAGGACGCGAACCACTGTGCGCCGCCACGGGTAATGCACCCACCGCATCTCCTCGGAATCACCGGCCGTCGTTGGAAGCAACCGACGAAGCGAGGCCAGCTGTTCGTCTGTCGTGTCGACGACATCGACGTGGGGATCATCGAGCAGAGCACGGACAACCGAGTCCTGTTCACGCTCGGAGGGGTCGAACACGCTGTGCTCTGACATTGCTGATGCTCCGCATCTTTCGGGTGACTGTCGACGACAAAGCAACGCCGATCATGTCCGACGGCCGGGAAGGATATCAGACTGCTTCACGTTACTGAAGACTCGTCGACACGCCTCGCGGGACGGAGGGCAAGTTGACACAGTTGCGCTGCCATGGAACCGCGCTGGCTCTCTCGATGACCACCGGTGAAACAGTGCCGCTCCAGGCTTGCGCCTGGTGTTGCCTGGCCTCCTCGTGATCGGCCCGTCGGGGA
>NZ_JBFBMD010000027.1:0-50096 GCF_040686915.1 Rhodococcus sp. NPDC077669
TCGGTTGTCGGTGCAGTTGTGGTAACCACACCGATACCGGAGGTCCTCACCTATCTGTCGCTGCCACGCCGTCCACAACGTCCCTGCTCATTACAACTAGGGCAGTATCTCCATTGCGTTGCTCGACGCTCTCGCACGCTCAGTCGCAGGGGTCCATCCCGGGCGTTGTGCTCCTTGGTGGCCATAATGGTTTTGCTTCCAACTGGATACATGGTCCGCGTGTGGAAAAGGTGGGGCGACGGAGGCGCAGACTGGAAGTGGATTGCCTCGGTATCATCGAGCGTTCACTCGTCCGAGCTGTGATCGGAAGTATCGAGGTGGAGTGCAGCACACGGTGCCGGACGTGATCTGCGCACTGGATTCGGGGCCACCAGCGTGCTCGTCGCCGAACCTGTCGGTGGGCTCGTGTTTCATGACGACCCATGAACAAGGTCCTGCGTGCGACGCTCGTCAGTGCGGTCGTCATCACCACCGTCATCGGAATCGCGTCGTTCGTGCTGAGTTTCGCCGCACTGTGGGATCTCGCCACGATGGCGGGCGTCCCGCGATCGCTGTCCTGGCTGTGGCCCGTGATCGTCGACGGCACAATTCTGCAGGCCACGATCTCCGTCATCGCACTCGCTCAATTCGAGGAACAACGCAGTGGCCGACGCTTCTTCTGGGGCGTGTTGATCACGGCGGCTCTGGTCAGTATCGGCGCAAATGCCATGCACGCCTTCATTTCCGACGCCGGAACACTGCATCCGGCGCTGTCGGCGGCCATCGCGACGGTCGCCCCGGTCAGTCTGTTGGCCGCGACCCACGGACTCGGCATCCTGGTCCGAGTGCCGGCCGAACTGCCGCGCGACGTCGAACTACCCGAACCCGAACAGACCCGTGAAATCGCACAGGTCCATGCGGTCGAACAGACCGGCAGGGCCGAGGCGCAACACCACCACAAGACCGAGCAACCCGATGACGTCGAGTCGAGCATCGCAGACGTTCCGGTCGATGCCCGGGGCCGGACGGCCCCCGTCGCCGCGAGCATCGACGACCATGACGGCGACACCTCGGGCGCGCTAACCCAGGAGACGCTGATCGAGCATATTCGGGTCGATTCGCCGGCGCGCGATATTCCGTTCACGTCCGTGCGCACGGTCGAACCATTGGACGACGTCGATCGCTGGATTCTCGACGAAGAACGGGTGGACGATCTCTATCCCGTCGACGCTCCGTGACATCCGGTGGCACCATCGAGTGATGAGCCAGAATCTGCCGAGATCCGTAGTTCCCGAGAAGCCGAAGCCGGGTCAGGAGTCGGTGTGGGATTACCCCCGTCCACCGAAGCTCGAGTCCTCCAACCGTTCGCTGGTCGTCCGGCTCGGCGGCGAGGTGGTCGCGCGCACCACCGCCGCGTACCGAGTGCTCGAAACCAGCCATCCGCCCACCTGGTACATCTCGCCCGCAGACGTGGTTCCCGGCGCGTTGACGCCGTCCGAGGCCCGGTCGACGCACTGCGAATGGAAGGGCGCGGCGACCTACTGGGACGTGCACGGCGGCGACGCCGTGGCACCGGCCGCGGGGTGGAGCTACGAGAACCCGACACCGCGGTTCGCAGAGATCGCCGGCTACCTCGCGTTCTCACCCAGCCGACTCGACTGCGAAATCGACGGCGAGGCGGTCCGGCCGCAAGAAGGCGGTTTCTACGAGGGCTGGATCACCGACGACGTGGTCGGCCCGTTCAAGGGCATCCCAGGCTCCTACGGCTGGTGATCACTCACCCCGCTGGTAGCTCGGCGCGGGGGATGATCTGAATCGAACTCGTTGCGCCGGGGTCGCTGCCGGTCACCAGCACGTCCCCGGTGCGCGGGTCCACGGCAACGGAGTTGGCCTGTGTCACGGTCGGGACGTCGCCCAGGAATCGCGGTGCGGAGACGTCCGAAACATCGACCACGCGCAACAGATTCGACGCGGTCAACGTCACGAACAGCAGCGCCCGGTCGCGGTCGACGGCAAGTCCGTACGGATTTCCCGGGGCCTCGATCGACGCGGTCTGGCGAATACTCCCCGCAGCGTCGACCGAGGCGAGAAGAACGGTTCCGCCGTCGGTATCGGCGAACCCGGCCGTTGTCTCGTTCACCGTCACGGCGTGGGTCAGCTTGACGCCGATCGGGGCCTGCGCCACCTCCCGCTGGGTCGCGCCGTCATAGACCCACACACCGTTGCCCTGCACGTCTGCGACGGCGGCGTACGGGCCGAGAGCGGCAGCGCCACCGGGCTGGACCGGGCCCGGTGGAAGTTCCGACAAGACCGATCCCTCGCGCAGGAAGATCACCCCGCCGCCCATCTCGTTGGTGGCCACGATCGTGCCGCCGGAGGTGAGCACCGCGTCGTGCGGCTGCCGTCCGACACCCGTGGCCGTGGACAGGATCGCACCGTCGTTCAGCGCCACTTCGAGTAGTTCGTCACTGCCTTCGAGCGGGACCAGGACCGGGCCGTCGGGACCTGCCAGCGACAGGTGCCGGGGTGCGCCCGTCGTCTGGACCATCTGCCGGACGGCACCCGTCGCCGCGTCGAACAGCACCACGCCGTCGGGCTCGCGTACTCCGGCGGCGGCGATGCCCGACGTCCCCACGACGATGCCCTCGGGAGCCCCGGGGAGCGGAACGACAGTTCCGACCGGATCGGCAGAATCGGGTGCCTGGGCGGGTTCGGCTGCCGGAGTTGTTGCCGGCGTGGTTGCGGGCGAAGGGGATTCGTCAGGGGCAGAAGAGCACCCCACGAGCAGGAGGCACATGACCGTCGCCGCGGCGAGAGCGGTTTTCACGATCGGCGGTACTGCTCGAAGTGCAGGGCATCGTCCAGTGGACGCCCCGTGCGCCAGCCGAATCGCTCGAGATCCGGTACCTCCTGGAACGACTCGACCGGGCCCACACACAACCATGCGATCGGACGCACCGGGGCGGGGATGTCGAGCAGTTCGGTGAGGTACGCCTCGTCGTAGAACGACACCCAGCCGACCCCGACGTTCTCGGCTATCGCTGCGAGCCAGAGGTTTTCGATGGCCAGTACTGCCGAGAACAATCCGGTGTCGTCGACGGTATCGCGGCCGAGGACGTGCGGGCCTCCCCGGTTCGGGTCGTACGTGACCACCACTCCGGTACCGCTGGTCTCGATCCCTTCGATACGGATGGGGTCGAACGTCTGTCGGCGCTCGGAGTCGAGCTTGTCCGCGAAGTCCTGTCGGCAGTCGGCGACGTGTGCGGCGAAGGCGCTCAACGTGTCGGGTTTGCGGACCACTATGAAATCCCAGGGCTGGGTGTTGCCGACGCTCGGTGCCTGATGCGCTGCGCCGAGGATGCGGCGCAAGGTGTCGTCGTCGACGACGGTTCCGTCGAACTCGGCTCGCACGTCGCGGCGAGATCGAATGGCCGCGTATACCGACAGTGTGGCTTCGGTCATGATATCCGTTCTCCGATAACAGTTTTCAGGTTCTCGTTCAGTTCGTCGACGAGGGCGGGCAGGTGCTCGCCGGGGGTGGGGCGGCCCAGGTGGAAGCCCTGCGCCCGTCCGCATCGCAGCTCACGCAACACCGATACCGTCCTTTCGTCCTCCACGCCCTCTGCGGTCACCGACAGCCCCAGTGTGCGCGCCAGTTCGATGGTCGAGCGAACGATGGCGGCGTGAGTGGCATTGTGCGACATTCCGCTGACGAACGTTCGATCTATCTTGAGTTCCTGGACCGGGAGGCGCTCGATGTAGGCCAGAGAACTGTAGCCCGTGCCGTAATCGTCGATGGCGACCTGCACTCCCATGGCGTGCAGACCGGCCAGCACTTCCGTGGCACCGGCGGGGTCGGTCATCGCGGAGCTCTCGGTGACCTCCAAGGTCAACTGCTCTGCAGGGCAATCGAACTCGGACAGGACTCGGGACACGTGGAAGATCAGACTGTCGTCGAACAGGTTTCGAGTGGAGATGTTGACGGCCATGCGCAGGTTCAGGCCCGATGCTGCCCATCGCTGTCGTTCCGCCAGGGCTTGCTCGAGGACGTAGCGGGTCAGTGGGCGGATCAGTCCGGTGTGCTCGGCCGTGGGCAGAAATGCGCTGGGAGAGAGAATGTCTCCACTCGGGTGGTGCCAACGCAGCAAGGCTTCGACCCCCACCACGGTCATCGAGTCCAGATCGACCTGGGGCTGATAGCGCAGTCTCAGTTGATCCGACGCGAGGGCGGCGGTGAGCTCGCCCAGCATGATCAACTGCTCGCTCTTGTCCCGGTCCATGGACCGGTCGTAGTACGCGACGCGCGATTGCACGGTCTTCGCGGCCTGCACGGCGAGGTCGGCGCGCTGCACCAGACGGTCGGGTGTGGCGTCGTCCTCGGCGACGCGCGCCGGGGCGTTCGTCGCTACCCCCACGCTCGCTTCGATGAGCAACGACATGTTGCCCACTTCGAACGGCGTCGAGAATTGTTCCAGTATGTCGCGGGCGAGGGCTGCGGGATCCATCGAATCCGACTCACCACACAACGCGAATTCGTCACCGGCCAAGCGTGCCAACAGGATCGCGTCGTCGCCTACCGTGCGCAGTCGGGTGGCGACGGCGGCCAACACCTGATCTCCGAGGCCCCGTCCGAACGTGTCGTTGATTTCGGTGAAGCGGTCGATGTCGACCGTCAGCAACGTCGATTCACCGGCGTTGCCGTAGATCCGGTGTTCGAGAGCGCGCAGATTGGCCAGCCCGGTGAGGTGGTCGGTGTCGGCGACGGCGCGGAGCTGAACGGTCTGGGTGTGCAGCAGCCGCAGCAGGTCGGTGATGCGCAGGATCACCAGGACCACCAGAATGCCCGCGCACAGCATGACCGCCCATCCCCATTGTGCGATCGGCTTCTCGCGCACGACTTCGACGACCATCACGGCGGGGGCGGTGAGCGTGGCAGCGGTCAGCACGACGACGGACGGTGTGGTGAACGACGCCATCAGGTGGGCGTCGGATTCGATGGTGGGGCTGGTGATTCTCCGCATCGACGGGTGGAGTGCGGCGACGCCGATGAGCACGTAGGACAGCGTCCACCCCGCGTCGAGCAGCGAGCGGTCGGCCGAGGAATCGGACACGATGGAGAAGTTGTTGGCGGTGTCGGTGACGACGAGCAGGACCACCGCCGCGGTGAGCAGTCGGTAGGACAGTGCCCGCCACTGACGAGACCCGACGAAGTGGGCGAGCAACCCGAGCAGAAAGATGTCCATCGCGGGATAGGCGACGTCGACCAGCCCGGCGACGCCGGAGATGCCGTCCCCGTCCAGCGACGGTTGGACCGCAAAAACCCAGGTGAGCAGTGCGAATGCGACCATCACGATAGCGCTGTTGGCGATGTGGCCGCGTTCGCTCGCCCGCCACTTGTGCCGGACCAACAGGAACAGTCCGAAACCGTAGATTGGGTAGCCGACGAGGTAGAGCGCGTCGGCGAGCGACGGATAAGGCACGACGCCCCCGCCGGCGTGAAGCCACTCGTAGACGATGTCGCCGAGCACCCACACCGCGGTGCCCGCGGCGATGCTCCACCAGGCGGTTCGGTTGCGCGGACGGTTCAGTCTCGTTCCCACGATCGTGGCGGCGACGGCGGACGCCCCGACCACGACGAAGATCGATTGCGACCAGACGGAGTCGGGCACCGCGAAGTAGGCGATGCAGCCGAGTACGCCGAGTGCTCCGTACCACCGCCACCAGGCCGTCACAGTTGTCTCCAGCCGTTCGCGTGATCCGACGACTCAACAATGGCACATCAGGTGACCTGGGTCACTTTCTCGGGGTGTTTTTCGGGCTCGATGCAGGTAACGGGGATGTCGGTGCCTCGTGGGAGCATGAAAACGTGGAGTCGAGCGCCGGGAAGGCGAAGAGCGGGGAAGCGAGCATCATGCACGCCGATCTCGACTCCTTCTATGCCTCGGTGGAGCAGCGAGACGACCCGCGGCTGCGGGGAAAACCGGTGATCGTCGGCGGGGGAGTGGTACTCGCGGCCAGCTACGAGGCCAAGGCCTTCGGGGTACGCACCGCGATGAGCGGTGGGCAGGCGCGGGCGGTCTGTCCGCAGGCGATCGTCGTGCCTCCGCGTATGGAGGCGTACTCCCAGGCGAGCAAGGACGTGTTCGACGTCTTTCACGACACGACGCCGCTCGTCGAGGGAATCTCCATCGACGAGGCCTTTCTCGACGTCGGAGGCCTGCGTAAGATAGCGGGCAGCGCCCTCGACATCGGGCAGCAACTGCGCCGCGACGTCGCCGAACAGGTCGGGCTGCCCATCACCGTCGGGATTGCCACCACCAAGTTCCTGGCGAAGGTGGCCAGTGCGTTCGCCAAACCCGACGGGCTGCTGTTGGTGCCACCCGGTGGTGAACTCGAGTTCCTGCACCCGCTGAACATCGAAAGGCTGTGGGGCGTCGGCAAGGTCACCGCCGAGAAGCTGCACGTACTCGACATCAGAACCGTGGGAGACATCGCGGCCTACGGCGAGAGATCGCTGGCCTCGGTGTTGGGAAAGGGCGCAGGAGCGCACCTGTACGCACTGGCCATGGGACGAGATCCGCGCCGCGTGCAGCCCGGAAAGTCGCGCAGTTCCATCGGTGCCCAGCGGGCCCTGGGCCGCGGGCGGCACGACGCGGCCGAGGTGGAGGCGTCGTTGATCGGCCTCGTCGATCGCGTCACGCACCGAATGCGGGGCGCGCAGCGGACCGGCCGAACCGTGATGTTGCGCTTGCGGTTTGCCGATTTCACCCGGGCCACCCGATCGCACACCCTCGATCGCGCCACCGCCGACACCCGGGACATCCTCGATGCCGCACTCGAGCTGCTGCACGAGGCGGCTCCGCTGATCGCGGAGAAGGGCATCACGCTGGTCGGGGTGACGGTCTCGAGCATCGACAGGGGTGGAGCCGAGCAACTGGAACTGCAGTTCGACGCCCCCTCGGTACGCAGACCACCCGAGGCGTCGGCTCTCGACCGTGCGTTGGACGGGGTGCACAAGAAGTTCGGGTCGACGTCGCTGACGCGCGGGGTACTGCTCGGACGAGACCCGGGGGTATCGGTACCGCTGCTGCCGGACTGACTACGTGCGCACCGTGGGCTGCACCCGAAAGCCCTCGGGCATCATGGTCAGCCGCTCCGTGACCTTCAGCCGATACGACGGGTCGGCCTGCAGATCGAAGCGTTGCAGCACGGTGCCGAGTACCAGTACGGCCTCATGGACGGCGAATTGCCTTCCGATGCATGCTCTTTCGCCCGTCCCGAAGGGCTTGTACACGTGCGCCGGCCGAGCTTTGATGCGGGCGGGCAGAAAGTTGTCGGGGTCGAATTTCTCCGGCCGATCGCCCCACACCGGATCTCGATGCAGTGCCGTCGCGAGCACGATCGCCCAGTCTCCTGCCGCCATGGGGTAGCCGTCGCCGATGACGGTGTCGGCTCGTGCGCCGCGTCCGAACGCGGGAACCGTCGGCCACAGGCGCAGTGATTCGTCCAGGACTCGGCGGACGTACCGGAGTTTGGGGACCTGGCCGAACTCCGGCTTGTCCGTCCCCCAGATTTCGTCCACCTCGGCCCGGGCACGTTCGAAGACCTCGGGGTGGGTGGCCAGGAAGTACAGTGCGAAAGACAATGCGCCAGAGGTGGTCTCGTGCCCGGCGATCAAGAACGTCAGAATCTGGTGGCCGATGTTGGTTTCGCTCAATGCATTCGGGTTGTCGGCCTCGCGCGCCGCGTCCATCATGATCTGCAGTAGGTCGGTGAAGTCCCCGTCGGACTGTCGACGAGTACGTACGACCTCGGTGAGTACCTCGGCCAGGTACTTCTTGTTCTGCTCGTATCGGCGGTCCGATCGGGCGAACAGCGGCGCGGCGAACGCCGGGATCGACACCAACGCCCGCCGTTGGTTGTACGTCAGTGCGCCGACCATCGCGGACACGAACGGGTGTGGTTCGGCGCGGGTGAACGAGCCGAAGCTGTAGCTGAATCCGGTGCGTCCGATGGTCTCGAGTGTCAGCTTCGTCATGTCCGAGGACACGTCGGTCGTCGACGCGTCGCGTGAACGTTCGGTCCAATGCTCGATCAGATCGTCCGCGACGTTCACCATGATGTCGTGGTAGCCCCGCATGGCTCCGGCGGTGAACGCCGGCCGCAGCAGATCGTGGGCCCGTTGCCAATTGGGCTCGTCGTTGTAGGCGGTGAACAGGCCGTCGGCACCGATGTCGCGGAGGCGCTCGACGCCCGGCGGCAGGAACTTCTCGAAGCGGCGTTCGTCGCAGAGATCGCCGACCACGTCGGCACCCGAGGCGAAGACGAAGCGCTTGCCGAGGATGTGGCGCTCGAACATCGGTCCGAGCCGGGCGGCCAGAGCTGTCGAATCCTGGATCGGCGAGCGCGGGTCGACACCGATGACGTCGCCCAGTATCGGCAATCGATACGGCGGATGCGGTAGTACGCCGTCTCGTAGTGCGAATTCCGTCGACATGGCCGCTCCTCAGTCCCCGAACCGACTCGTTGAACCGGTGTCAAATAGTGACCGTACTCACCGTTGAACTCGTGTCAAGTAAGGTTCGAGACCCCATGACCACACCTCGAAAACGCATGACACCGGAGCAGCGGCGTGCGCAGCTGATCGAGATCGGGTCGACCCTGTTCGCCGAACGTCCCTACGAGGACGTGTGGATCGAGGAAGTGGCAGACCTGGCCGGGGTCTCACGGGGTCTGATGTACCACTACTTCCCGTCCAAACGGGAGTTCTTCGTCGAGATCGTGCGCACCGAATCCGAGCGCAACCTCGCCGTCACCGCCCCGGACCCGTCGTTGCCGGTCCTCGAGCAAATAGCCGCCGGACTCGACGCCTACATCGCCTACACCGACGAGCATGCGCACGGCGTCCGAGCGGTCAATCGAGGCGCGCTGCTCGGAGACGACCGCATCAACGACATTCTCACGCGCGAGTTCGACATCCAGCAGCAACGCATTCTCGACGCGCTGCCGGACGAGTTCCACGACGACGAGATGATCCGGGCCGCGCTCCGCGGGTGGGTGGCATTCGTCCGCGCGGTCTGTCACGACTGGGTGGAGCGCAGGACCCTGAAGAGGGAACAGGTTCGCGAGCTGTGTCTGAAGGCGATCGCAGGTCTTCTCGAGGTGTGACGTGCGGGTCTATCGTCGGGGAATGTGCCGAAACATCACCACCCTGCGGGGCTTGGAACCACACGCCACCGACGACGAGATCGAGGCTGCGGCGCGTCAGTACGTCCGCAAGATCAGCGGAGTGCAGAAGACGTCCGACGCCACCCGTGACGCGTTCGAGACGGCAGTTGCCGAGGTGACGGCCACGACGCATCGGCTGCTCGACGCCCTGCCGGACCGGCGGCAGCCACCCCCGACGGTGCCGCCGCTCAGGCGTCCGGAAGTGCAGGCGCGGATTGCCGCCAAGGCGGCTGCCGGGGCCTGACGCGCGCTAGCAGACCACTGCATCGAATGGATGGTTTTCCGCAGAATCGGACGCGCGATCGGGGTCGAGGGTGGCAAACTGGTCGAGTCAGGCGAAGGGGGTGACGATGACCGATCGACGACGACGCACGTTCGATTCCCGAGACGGTGACGCCGAAGTCGCCGAGCCGCTGCTGCGAGCGGTGTTGTCCTACGCGCCCCGCGACGAGTCCCCGATGCCCCATCCTTCCGAGGGCATCACCTTGCGGGCCGAGAACGGATCCGGTTCGATCCGCCTGGAATTGGCCATCGCCGACGAGCTCGGGGTAGGCGTACCGGGACCGTTCGGATCCAGATTCTACGAGTGTGGATCGTTCGAAGTGGTTGTGCCGCAACGAGACCCACGTGAGGGTGCGTTGTTGATGATTCACCTGCTCGAAGCCCAGGCGCCGCACCGATTCGAGTTCACCGCATCCATGCCTGCGTGTTGGGAGTTGCGGCTCGAGCGAGACGGTTCCGTATCGGTGCTCGACGACACGGGCGACGCAGTGATATTCATCGGCCGCCCTTGGGCTTTCGACTCCGACCTGCACCCGGTGCACGTGTACTACACCATCGAGAACGGCCTGCTGGTGCAGAATGTCGGAGCTACGTCCGACACCGGATACCCCATTCTCGTCGACCCCGATCCCGAGGCGATCATCACCGGAGACGGCAGGCTCGTCACCGAGAGCTGGACACCGCGGCTGGTCGTCGGAGGCATCGTCGAGGACCTCCCGCCGCGGTCGATCTCCGGCCGAAAGATCGTTCCCGGCTGAAAAGTGTTGTAGCGCAATCAGAACGGATCGTGCTGAATGTGCTCCATCGGCGTACCGACCTTGCGCAGTGCGTACAGCGTGGTGCGCACCATCGACGGCGACCCACAGATCTGAATCTGCCGATCGGCCCACGAGCCGAACCGGGTCACCACCTTGCCCACCGGGCCGTGCAGCCGATGATGCATGCCCCACGGTAGTTCGCGCGTCGGACCCGAGTGCCACCACGGATCCTCGAGCTCCTCGGTCACCGGCACCACCGTCAGCCACGGATTCGACAACGACAGCTGCCACAGTGTGTCGAGGTCGTAGAGGTCGCACGGATACGTCCCACTGACGAACAGATGCACCCGCGGATTGGTGCTGCGCTGGGCCATCTCCATCACCTGCGCGCGTAACGGCGCCAAACCGGTGCCCCCGGCGATCATCAGCACGTCCTCGCCGATCGTGCGATCGACGTGCATGCCGCCCAGCGGCGGGCTGATCAGCCAACGGTCGCCGACAGTCGTTTCGGTGACCATCGCCGGTGATACCCAGCCCCCGGATACGCGTCGAACATGGAACTCGATCTCGCCGTAGGGGTTGCTGGGAATGGCAGGGGACAGGTAGCGCCACAGTTTGGGCCGCTGCGGAATCTGCACACTGACGTACTGGCCGGGGAAGTAGGGAATCTCCCCGTCGGTCTTCAGTCGCACCACGGCCAGGTCGTCGAGCAGGCGGTGATGTTCGACGACCGTCGCGCTCCAATACGGGGGCAGTTCGTCGTTGTCGGCGGCGGCGGCCATCGCGTTGCTCACCACGGTGAGGGCGTCTCGCCAGGCGGTCTCGACCTCGTCGGTCCACATCTCGGTGCCGGCGAAGCTCCGGAAGGCGCTGATCAGCGCCGAACTCCCCGCCCGGAAATGTGCCCCGGAAATTCCGTGCTTGCGGTGGTCCCGGCCCAGCTGTTCGAGGAACGGCTCGACGCGGTCGGCGTCGTCCAGATTGTCGAATATGTACCCCAGTGCCAGAACGAAATGCTCGCGCAATGCGTCCATCGATGCCGGGAACAGGGAACGGAAGTCGGGATACTCGGCGAAAAGGTGAGCGTAGAACGACCGGGACAGCTGTTCGGGACCGTTCGGTGCAGCCGCTACCGACTTGAATCCGGTGCGGACCAGGGAGACCGTGCGTGCGTCGAGCAACCTCCACCCCCACCGATTGACACCTTCGACCGTCACCAAAGTAGACCGATCGAGACTTTCGCGCATCAGGGCATCGCGTACGAAAAGAATCAAGGTTGAGCGGAACAGACTCAACTTGTCTATGGTTGTACCCAGCGACACGCTCGAACCCCACACTGGAAAGAAGGTGACCGGTGGACAGTTTCACTCCCACCACGAAGTCGCAGGCAGCACTTTCGGCTGCACTGCAGGCCGCATCCGCGGCCGGTAACCCGGATATTCGTCCGGCACATTTGTTGGTGGCGTTGCTCGATCAGACCGACGGCATCGCCACACCACTGCTGAAGGCCGTCGGCGTCGACCCCGCAACGGTGCGTCGAGAAGCGCAGAACCTCGTCGACCGCCTGCCCTCGGCATCCGGTTCGACCACCACTCCGCAACTCGGCCGTGAAACCCTCGCCGCGATCACCGCAGCGCAGCACCTGGCCACCGAACTGGACGACGAGTTCGTTTCCACCGAACACCTCATGGTGGGTCTCGCGACCGGAAACGACGACGTCGCCAAGCTCCTCTCCGGCCATGGTGCCGGAGCCAACGAGCTGCGCGACGCGTTCCAGGCGGTCCGCGGCAGTGCCCGCGTCACCAGCGCGGATCCGGAGAACACCTACCAGGCGCTGGAGAAGTACAGCACCGACCTGACGGCGCTCGCCCGAGAAGGCAAGCTCGATCCCGTCATCGGCCGAGACACCGAAATCAGGCGTGTCGTCCAGGTGCTGTCCCGACGCACCAAGAACAACCCCGTTCTGATCGGTGAGCCCGGTGTCGGCAAGACCGCCATCGTCGAAGGACTCGCGCAACGCGTCATCGCCGGCGACGTGCCCGAAAGCCTGCGAGGCAAGACCGTCGTATCCCTCGATCTCGGTTCGATGGTCGCCGGCGCGAAGTTCCGCGGTGAGTTCGAGGAGCGGCTCAAGGCCGTGCTCGACGACATCAAGAACTCCGCCGGTCAGGTCATCACGTTCATCGACGAGCTGCACACCATCGTGGGCGCGGGAGCCACCGGCGACTCGGCGATGGACGCGGGCAACATGATCAAGCCGATGCTTGCTCGCGGCGAGCTCCGACTCGTCGGCGCGACCACCCTCGAGGAGTACCGCAAGTACATCGAGAAGGACGCCGCCCTCGAACGCCGCTTCCAGCAGGTCTACGTCGGGGAGCCGTCGGTCGAGGACACCGTCGGCATCCTGCGCGGACTCAAGGAACGCTACGAGGTGCACCACGGCGTCCGCATCACGGACTCCGCCCTGGTGGCCGCCGCGACCCTCAGCGACCGGTACATCACGGCCCGGTTCCTGCCGGACAAGGCCATCGACCTCGTCGACGAGGCTGCATCACGTCTGCGCATGGAGATCGACTCGCGCCCCGTCGAGATCGACGAGGTGGAACGAGCCGTCCGCCGCCTCGAGATCGAGGAGATGGCCCTGGCCAAGGAGACCGACGACGCCTCGAAGGCCCGGCTGGACAAGCTGCGTCAGGAACTCGCCGACCTGCGGGAGAAGCTGGCCGAGCTCAGCACGCGGTGGCAGAACGAGAAGAACGCCATCGACTCGGTGCGGGTGCTCAAGGAAGAACTCGAGAACCTGCGCGGAGAATCCGATCGCGCCGAACGCGACGGTGATCTCGGCAAGGCCGCCGAACTGCGGTACGGCCGGATCCCGACCCTGGAGAAGGAGCTCGCGGCCAAGACCGAGGACTCACCTGCCCAGGGCGACGTGATGCTCAAGGAGGAGGTAGGCCCGGACGACGTCGCCGACGTGGTGGCGGCGTGGACCGGAATTCCGGCCGGCCGAATGCTGGAAGGCGAGACCGCCAAGCTGCTGCGGATGGAAGACGAACTCGGCAAGCGAGTCGTCGGACAGAAAGATGCAGTGCAAGCGGTGTCCGACGCCGTCCGACGGGCCCGCGCCGGGGTGGCCGACCCGAACCGTCCGACGGGCTCGTTCCTGTTCCTCGGACCCACCGGCGTCGGTAAGACCGAGCTCGCGAAAGCGTTGGCGGAGTTCCTCTTCGACGACGAACGCGCGATGGTGCGCATCGACATGAGTGAGTACAGCGAGAAGCACGCCGTCGCCAGGCTCGTCGGTGCCCCTCCGGGCTACGTCGGCTACGAGGCCGGCGGGCAGCTGACCGAGGCGGTACGCAGGCGTCCGTACACGGTGGTGCTCTTCGACGAGGTGGAGAAGGCACACCCGGATGTGTTCGACATCCTGCTGGCCGTGCTCGACGAGGGCAGGCTCACCGACGGTCAGGGCCGCACGGTCGACTTCCGCAACACGATCCTGATCCTCACCTCGAACCTCGGTGCCGGCGGTACCAAGGACGAAGTGATGGACGCGGTGCGGCGCTCGTTCAAGCCCGAGTTCGTCAACCGGCTCGACGACGTCGTCGTGTTCGACGCACTGTCGGAGGACCAGCTCGAGTCGATCGTCGACATCCAGCTCGGCTTCCTCGCGAACCGTCTGGCAGCTCGTCGACTGACTCTCGACGTGTCGTCGCCTGCCAAGATGTGGCTGGCCGTACGCGGTTACGACCCGCTGTACGGTGCTCGACCGCTTCGCCGACTGATTCAGCAGGCAATCGGCGACCAGCTGGCGAAGCTCCTCCTCTCCGGTGACGTGCACGACGGCGACGTGGTGCCCGTCAACGTCAGCCCCGACGGCGAACGGCTCATCCTGGGCTAACGCCCGAGCCGGCAACCAGCCAGAGCAGGCCCGCACGAGACCTCGTGCGGGCCTGCTCTCGGTTGCCACTGTCGACGTTCTCGGCGTGGGTACCCTCGTGGAATGACAAATCCGGACGACCCGCGAGCACCCCGAGATCGCGATCAGGACGCGGCGCAGCAGCCGGAGTCATCTCAGCCGACCCAGGACTACGGGCACCCAGGCGCCCAGCAGTACCCGGATGCCCAGCAGTATCCGGATGCCCAGCAGTATCCGGGCGCTCAGCCGACGGAGGCGTATCCGACCCAGGCCTACGGCAATCCGGACCCGCAGGCGTACCCACCGGGCTACCAGCCGACGCAGGCGTTCCCGCCCTTCGACCCGGCGCAGCAGGCGGCCGCGAACCAGGCCTACGGACAGGCCCCGGGATACGACACCCAGCAGTTCGGTCACACCCAGCAGTTCGGTCACACCCAGCAGTTCGGTCACACCCAGCAGTTCGGTGGTGCGCCGCCGCCGCAGGAGCCGAACAGCGTCGATTCCGGCAGTAAGGGGCCCCGTCCGTGGGTTCTGGCCCTGATCGGGCTCGTTGTGCTCGTCATCGTCGTCTCGTTCGGGATTGCGTTTCTGAGCGGAGGGCGCGACGAACCGGGCACCACCGCCGCGGCACCGTCCACCTCCATCCGGCCCTCGCCGTCCAGCGCGCCCACGACCACGCCGCGGCCCACGGAATCGGGTGCGACAACCACACCCGAGCTCATCCCCGGCGGTATTCCCGAGATCCTCGGCCAGCTCGGCTCATCGGTGGGAACGATCAACGCCAACGACGGTTCGACTCTGACGCTCGACGGCCTCGACGGCGCTCCGGTCACAGTGCAGACCACACCGCAGACCCAGATAATCTCGTTGTCCGGTCGCGATCTCGCGTCGTTGGCCGTCGGTGCTTTCGTCGTGGTGCAGGGCGAGGCCGTCGAGAACGGAATCATCCGTGCGAACGTCATCATCGAGACCCCCAAGCTCGGAGGGTGACGGCGGGAGTGGAGCCTGCGGAATGACCCTGAGGTAAGGCGGGAGTGGAGCCCGCGGAATGACCCGCAGCTCTCCGTGCGGCTCCTATGACCGTTCACAGGAGTCGGCGGCCGTGGACGGGCGCGAGGTGGAAGTCGATTAAGGTGGTTCGCGATGACGGCAATGTGGTTCGGCCTGGCGGTAATTGCACTCGTGGGCGCAGCAGCGCTGCTCTACATCGACCGATCCAAGCGAGATCGATCCGGTCGGGTACGGCAGATGTGGGCCAAGGCCCAGGGGTACGAGTACCGACCCCACGACCGAGAGCTGGTCACCCAGTTCTCGCGCGCCGCGCTGTCCAAGCCCGAGTTCGATGTGGCTCTCGGTGTCGTCACCGGAGTTCGGCGTGGTGAGGAGTTCGTACTCTTCGACGTCGAGGAGACGGGCACCATCGTGGCCGTGCAGCGTTCCGTCGGCTCCGATGTCGATATCGACCTGAGGCCCCGCTCGACGCCACCTCCGCGCGACGAGGACATGCAACTGCTCGGGTCCATCGGACCGCGAGTGGTGTTCGCCACCGACGTCGACATCGCTCGTCGTGTCTGTGACCAGCGGATGGCGGCGTTCACCGAGTCGATTCCCGAGAATCTGCAGCTGTTGTGGAGTGAACAGGACTGGACTCTCGGATCGATGCCCCTGACCAGCTCGGGGCGCGATTGGGATGCCGCGATCGATGCGGTGGCGCGACTGTCGGGGATGCTTCACGTTCTGCCGCCGGTGCGCGGTAGCGCGGTGTACGGCTCGCGTCCGGGCGGCGGCGAGTCCGTTCGTGATCGAAGCGATCCGGGTCGACCGTTGGTGCAGGAACCGCGCGTCGGGCCGCCCCGCAACCAGCAGTCCGGAAACGTCCCGCCGCGCAGTGTCGAGCCTCGCGGTGTGGAGACGAGAAGTCCTGCTGCCGATTCTCGTCCGCAGGAGGCGACTCGACGGCCGAGTCCACCGAGGCCGGATCAGAGCGGACCGCAGGCCACTCGATCGGTGAATCCGGTGCGACCGGTACCGCGTCCGCCCGTGTCCCGTCCGATTCCGTTCGATGCGGATCGGCGACGCAACCAACCCTGATCATTCTCGGGCGTGCCTACCGGCGTCGCCGGCCGGGCACCGTTAAATTCGTACCTCGTGACGGTTTTCTCGGGCGTTGTGGTCCTCGTGCTGGTACTCGTCGTTCTCGGCTACGTCCTGAGTGTGGTGCGCCGCCTCGCGCGGTACCGCGGTCTGGCCGAGCAGAGCGCACGGCTCGTCGACATCGAGCTAGAGCGTCGATACGACCAACTGCAACCGTTTCTGGCTGCGGCCGAGTCGGCGGACCTGTCGGGCGACCTGCAGCGTCAGCTCGCCGGAGCGCGTTCGTGGTCCAAGGCAGTCCGTGATCGCGGACTGGGCCTGCAGGCGCAGGCTGCCGCCGAGAACGCTCTGTCCGCCGCCTTCCATGCGGTTCTCGACGACGCCGAAGCGCGCCGCAGTGTCGTCGGCAACTGGGCGTTCCAGGGGCCGGCCGGCGAACTGACGGTCACCGAGAAGCGGATTGCCGGCGCGGTGCGGGTGTACAACGACACGGCGTATCAGCTGTCCGAGGCCGTCGGATCGTTCCCCTCGTCGCTGGTCGCGAAGGCTCGCTCGGTGACCGCGCCCGAACCGTTCGTCGAAACCAAGGAGTCCCTGGACGAGCACCGCGCCGCCGAGGTCGCCGCGTAGGGGATCGCTGCGCCCAGTACCCGGGTGCGGGTGGTCGAGAATCTCGGTGGGTAAGTTCGTACCGACCCGACCGCCTCATGGCACGACGAGAGGAACCCGAACATGGCCGACAGCGCTGCGAATTCGGACAGGCAGGAACTGGCCGATCTGGTGAAAGAGCTCGCCGTCGTGCACGGGAAGGTGACGTTGTCCTCGGGCAAGGAAGCCGACTACTACGTGGATCTGCGTCGGGCGACCCTCCATCATCGCGCAGGTGCCTTGATCGGTTCGCTGATGCGCGAACTCGTCGCCGACTGGGATTTCGCGTCGGTCGGCGGTTTGACGATGGGCGCAGATCCCGTAGCGATGGCGATCATGCACGCGCAGGGCCGGCCGATCGACGCATTCGTGGTGCGCAAGGCAGCGAAGGCGCACGGTATGCAGCGTCAGATCGAGGGACCGGACATCGTCGGCAAACGTGTTCTGGTGGTGGAAGATACGACGACGACCGGCAATTCGCCCCTGACCGCGGTTCGAGCCCTGCGCGACGCGGGCGCGACGGTGGTCGGGGTCGCCACTGTCGTGGACCGGGCGACGGGTGCGGACGATGTCATCGCCGCCGAAGGGCTGGAATACCGATCACTGCTGGGCTTGGCAGACCTCGGTCTGTAGCCACTGTCGCGGCCGGACCGGGGGCCCGGCCGCGACAGTGATTGTCTACAAGCCTGTTTCAGCGAATCAGCTGCGCGACGACGACGAAGTTGTCGTCGGTCGGCTCGCCGCCTTGGACGTCGCAGTTGGCCAGGATCAATCGTCCAGGTACCGATTTGCGAAGGTCGTTGTCCGCCAACAGAGATCCCTTCGGGAGCGGGCCTACCGATTCGACGGCGTACTCCACAGTGCCGGTGGCCGTTCGTAGCACCACAGTATCTCCAGGTGTCACCACCCGGAGTGCCTTGAACGGTGCATCACGCTTCGAATAGTTGTGTCCGGCAACGACAACGGTTTGTTCGGTGTCGGTTCCTGGCATTCCGCTCTCGGCCCACCACGCGGGTAGTTCGTCCACCGGGTTCAGCACCTGCCCGCTTTCCCCGCCGCGATAGAGGGGGTCCGGATGAATGGGACTGCTCAGATAGGTCGACCCGTCCGCCGAGCGCAGCTCGATGTACTCCGGTCGAGAGGGGGCGACATCGCCCGTCGGTGCAGCCCCCGAGATCTGTGACTGCACCGGCGAACGATCGGGTGCGGCGATCCCGACTTCGTCACTCGCACAACCTGATACGAGAAGAACGAACGTCAGGATCGCCGTCCACAGCCAGCGGGTGTTACGAGGTGGCATCGGTGGAGCTGCGGCGACGCAGGTAGAACGCGCCACCGGCAGCTGCGACGACGACCACGCCGACACCGGCCAGGATCACCGGGGTGTTCGACGAGCTGTCCGAAGCGCCCGACGCCTCGTTCGAGGAATCGCCGAGTGCCAGATCGACCGGCGGGAGCTCTCCGGCCACGCTGACGACGCCGTTGTCGTCGGTGGTGAAGTAGTCCGCGACGGTGAAGGATCCGTCCTCGTTCTTGACGCCGACGAGCGAGACTCCGGTCTCGTCGACGACGACGGTGTTCTCGTCGACCTCGGTGACGGGTACGTCTTCCTTCACGGTGTTGCCGAGGTTGATGGTCCACTCGAACTTCGGTCCGCTGGCTGCCAATTCGGCTGCCTCGGCCTTGAGATCGGCCTCGGCCTTCGCCTTGGCGTCGGCCTCGGTCTTGGCGGCCGTTGCGGCGTCCTGAGCCGTCTTCAACGTGGCTGCTGCCTCCGTGGCCTTGGTCTTGGCGGCCGCGGCTGCGTCGGTCTTGGCCTGCAGGTCGGCGTTCGCCGTCTCGACGGCCGTATTCGCCGTCACCAGTGCCGCTGCGGCCGCGTCGGCCTTGGCCTGCAATTCAGCGACATCGGCGTCCGACGGCGCGGAATCGAGTGCAGCCTGGGCAGCGGTTGCCGCCTCGGCCTTGGCGTCGGCATCGGCCTTCGCTGCGTCGGCGGCAGTTCGGGCGTCGGCTGCGGCCTTCTCGGATGCAGTGTCTTCACCGGCTGCGGCCTCCGCGGCGGCTTCGAGGTTCTTCGCGTTCTGCTCGGCCACTGCAGCCACTGCGGCAGCGGTCTGAGCCTCGATGTTCAGTGCCAGCGACTTCGCGGCAGTGGCAGCGGCAGCGCGAACTGCAGCGGTCACCTTGGCGAGGTTGAAGTTCTTGAACGAATCCTGAACAGCGGTAACGGAATCCGCGAGCGCCTTGTTCGATGCGTCGGCTTCGACCTTGGCGGTGGCGGCGAGTTCGGCCTTCGCGTCGGCGTCTGCACGAGCTGCCTCGGCTGCGGCGGTGGCGTCGGGGTCGCCCGAGACGGCTGCGGCTTCGAGCTCCTTCGCCTTCGCCTCGGCCTCGGCTGCGACTGTTGCAGCGCTGTCGGCGGCGGCCTTGGTTTCGTCGGCCTTGGTCTTCAGTTCGGCAGCGGTGTTCTTCGCTGCGGTGACCGCTGCGCTCGCTGCTGCGCTCTCGACCTTGGCGTTCGAGGCGGCCGTGACGGCGGCCTTGGCCTTGACGTCTGCCTCGGCAGCAGCAACCTCGGCCTTGGTGGCGTCGGTGCTCGCGGTGGCCTCGGCTGCCTTGGCCGTCTCGAGTCGTACCTGGGCGGCAGCCGATGCAGCTGCAGCTTCCTTGCTGGCGGCCTCGGCGTCGGCGATCGCCTTCTTCTCGGCGTCGGACAACTGCGGAATGACGTCGAGATTGACTGTGGCCGTGCCGTCTTCGTTGAACACGACGCCGCCGGTGATCTGCGGCAGTGGACGAACGGCGGAGGGGGCTTCGGGTGTCGGGACTGCGGCTGCGGCGGCCGCGGCTGCGTCCTCGGACGTGACGGCCGGGACAGGTGCGTCGATCTGTCCTTCGGCTGTTGCGGTGCCCGATCCTTCTACTGCGGCACCCTGTTCGCCTGTGGGAGCGGCGGGTTCGACGCCCTCGGATTCTTCGCCCGCCGGTGCTTGAACCTCGGAGCTTTCCGGCGTGCTGGGCTCCTGAGCACTGGCGATTCCCGGTGCAGCGATGGACAGTGACAGTGCCATGGCGGCCCCGGCTGCGGCGAGGCGCGCCTTCTTGGACCTGGCGATCGACTTCTGCGACATGGAGATTGTGGCCCTTCGGTCAGTGGCAGCAGTGAGCTGCGCGCACCCGTCCTCCCACGCGGAACGAGTGTTGTTGGTGAGTCACACGAACAACCGTGATGACGTGACCGTAAACCAACCGGACGGTACATCGAACCGAAAAATCCTTTACTGAGGTATTGGTTACCAAAGTGTTACTGATGAGACGGATGTGACGAATGAGGCCATTGATACACGCCGACGGCCGAAAGCGATGCTCTCGGCCGTCGGATCCAGCGGTTGATCGAAAGGCTCAGTCGCCTACTGTCACCGCGCGGGCCTCGTCGATGCTGTGTGGTGCCGGCTCGTGTTCGTCCACGTGAGCGAGGACTTTCCGGCCGCTCGCAAGGACGACGATGGCCAGGGCCGTGCAGGCCGCGCCGACCCAGAACGGGACGTGCATGTTGGATTCACCGAGCTTGCCGGCCAGGTAGGGAGCGGCGGCACCGCCGGTGAAGCGGACGAAGCTGTAGGCCGCCGACGCGGTCGAGCGCTCCACCGGCGCCGAGATCATGACGGTCTCGGTGATCAGAGTGTTGTTGACGCCCAGGAAGAGGCCGGCCACGACGGTTCCGACGATCAGGACGGTCTTGTTCTCGGTGAACATCGCCATGACGCCGAGGTCGACGGCGAAGAGCAGGAGCGAGAGCATCATCATGTTCAGCGTTCCGTAGGCCCGCTGCAGTCTCGGTGCGATGAACACCGATGCCACGGCCAGGCAGAGGCCCCAGCCGAAGAAGATGAAACCGATCGAGTAGGTGCCCATGTCCAGGGGGAACGGGGTGTACGCCAGCAGGGTGAAGAAGCCGTAGTTGTAGAGCAGTGCGGTGATGCCGACGGTCAGCAGTCCGCGGTGTCGCAGTGCCCGGAACGGATCGAGGATCGACGTGGTGTGCGCGGGCTTGGGGGTGTCCGGGAGCATGACGATCAGCAGGATGAATGCGATGGCCATCAGTACTGCGACGCCGAAGAACGGTCCGCGCCAGCTGAATCCACCGAGGAGGCCGCCGACCAGCGGTCCGGTTGCGATTCCGATGCCCAGTGCGGCCTCGTAGAGGATGATCGCGCGGGCGACGCCGCCGGATGCTGCGCCGACGATGGTCGAGAGCGCCGTGGCGATGAACAGGGCGTTGCCCAGTCCCCAGCCGGCGCGGAATCCGATGATCTCGCCGACGGAACCGGACATGCCGGCGAGGGCGGCGAAGACCACGATGACGGCCAGGCCGGCCAGCAATGTGCGCTTGGGCCCGAATCGGCTGGACACGACGCCGGTGATGAGCATCGCGACGCCGGTGACGAGCATGTAGCTGGTGAACAGCAGCGACACCTGAGACGGCGAGGCGTGCAGTTGTTCGCCGATCGGCTTGAGGATCGGGTCGACCAGACCGATACCCATGAAGGCGATGACGCTGGCGAACGCGACGGCCCACACGGCGCGCGGTTGCTTCAGCAGGCTGTCGGGGGAGGTGCTGGTGGTCACGAAAGAGTTCCTCTCTTTTCGCGATCGACGGGTTCGAGGATGCTGCGAAGCTCGCTCAGGCCGTCGGTCAATTTCTGGATTTGTTCCGGGTCTCGGTCGGACAGGTACGGGACGAGTCCGTCGACGATGTGACGGCGACTCGCGGCGAGCCACCGATGGCCGGCCTCGGTCATCTCGACGAGCACGGCCCTCGAGTCGTCGGGGTCGGACGTCTTGGTCACCAGGCCGTTCTTGCCCAACTTCGCGAGCAGTGCCGTGGCCGAGGGCTGCGAGCATCGGTCCAACTCGGCGAAGGTGCTGATGCGCAAGGGCTGATACTCCTCGAGCAGCGACAGTGCCCGCATCCACGCTCTGGGCCATTCGTCGCTGCCGAACCGGGCAGCCAAGCGAACGAAGCGTGACGAACTGGTGACCAGCTCCGAGACCAGATCTTTGAGGTCGTCGTGGGAATGGCTCACCGGTTTATTGTTACATACACTAACTATCTATCGCAATGCGAGGCTCACCTGCCGTTGAAATCGGGTGGGGTGAGCTCGGGGAGTGAGAGCGGATCAGTGTCGACTCAGTAGATCGGCGATCTCGCGATCCCACTCGGCGTTTCGGCGCCCGTCATATCGGAAGCGCATGACGTAGTAGAAGCCGATCAGCGCAGTGGCCGCCAGGATCCAACTTCCGACGGCACTGAAGATCGCGGCAGCGACGACATCCGACGAGGTCAGTGGCCGCAGGCTCAGCTCGCCGGCGTCGTTCACCCAGATCTGAGCGGTCGTACCTACCGGCGACCCGGTGTCGACGCTGACGCGGCCGGTGTGCTCGACGCCTCGGTAGACCCACTGCGAGGGAACGGCCGTCACGGCTCCACCGTTGGTGGAGTCGAAGCTGGTCGCGGCAGTCGGTGCCACGGTTGCGACATCGGTCGTGGTGGCCGTCACCTGGTGGATCGACGTGCGCTGCTCATCGAGTCGTTGCTGCTGCTCGGAGTAGGCACCGGTGCCGATCCACAGCGAGAACGGCACCATGACGATCAACAGGGTGACGACCCAGCGCTTGATCTGTGCCTGGCGGAGGTCGCAGTCGCGGAGAAGCGGATTGGGGTAGCCGGCGACCTCGTCACCTGCGATGCGAGTGTGCCCGGTGAGTTTGCGGCGCATGATGGTCCCCAGTGCTTTCGAAAATGATCCGACCGACCTGTCCACGATGCCCACGCTCACTGCGAGTATCAAGCGATAGGGGTCAGGGTCACATGTGACGGTCGTTATGACGGATTCGCCCCGGAAAGGTCGGAAGTGAACTTCGATCGGGTGGGATGTGCCCGCGTTGCCGCGTCGGTAGCAGGTGCGGTGACAGTGCTCGGGGCGTGGACGGGCTCGGCACGGCTGCAGAAGATTGCCAAGCCGCTGATCGTTCCTGCATTGGCCACCGCCCTCGATCCAGCACACGACCGGGTGCTGGCGACGGGTCTGGTCGCCGCCACCATCGGCGACTTGCTGTTGATCGACCCGGACGACGACTCGGCGCTCGAACTCGGTGCCACTGCATTCGGAGTCATGCAGAGTTGCTACACGTTTCTGCTGTGGCGTCGTGGTGCGCGACCGGTTCTGCTGGACGCCGTTCCGCGATACGCGGGCTGGCTGGCCGCGTCGATCCTGCTGGCTCGACGCCAACCGGCGGTCGCCCCGACCCTGTCGGCCTACGGCGGCGTGCTCGCGACGACGTCGACGTTGTCTGCGCGGTCGGTCTCGCGTGGGGGTGATCGCCGGCTCGTCGTGGGCGGCATCCTGTTCACGGTGTCCGACGCGCTGATCGTCCACCGACGACTGTTCCTCACCGACGAACGGCAGCGCCGCACGGCGGAGGCGGTGATCCTGTCCACGTACGTGGCCGCTCAGATGCTGCTCGTCGACGCCCTGGCCACTACTCGTCGACGCCGTGACGGGGAAGCAGCAGAACCCGCTCTCGATGGGCCGGGTCCACTCGAACAGCGATGACCGTGCCCGGCTCGAAGTGTGCGGTGTCGGCTCGGGGAATGCCGTAGACGATCTTGCCGAAGTAGCTGCTCGAGCCCGGCACGGTGAACTCCAGGTCCAGCTCGGCGGTGTCGTCGTCGATGCGCCGGATCGCGTCCACCGTCGCCCACCCCTCGACGCCGTGTTCGATCAGATCCTTCTGCTCGCGCGTGGGGCGTCCGGCGATCATCATGGCCAGGCCGAGGGCCGCGCCGAATCCGGCCACCAGGGCTGCCAACTGGTACGGCAATGTGCCGGGCGGGGTCTTGTCCACGAGCCAGCCGATCCAGACTGCCAGCACTATCGAATAGCCGATCGCCACGACGACGACGGCTCGCACGATCCTCGAGTCGTTCACTTCGGTACTCCTGTGCCGTCGGGAGACGGCGTTCGATCGATCGGAGATTGGGGGTTACTCGTAAGTAGGGTTACATGTACGGTGATCGATGTGACTCGACCTTCTGTCTTCATCTCAGGTGCCGCGGCCGGCATCGGCCGTGCAACGGCACTCAAGTTCGCTGCCAACGGTTACCTCGTCGGTGCGTACGACATCGACGAGACCGGTTTGGCGTCACTCGGCAAGGAAGCTGCTTCGCTCAGCGGTCGAGTGTTCACCGGTACTTTGGATGTAACCAACTCCGACCAGTGGGAAACCCGGTTGAAGGAGTTCGTTGCCGAGGGTGACGGTCGACTCGACATCCTGATCAACAACGCCGGAATCCTCGCTGCAGGGGCCTTCGAAGACATGCCGCTCTCGGTGCATCGCCGCCAGATCGACATCAACGTCAACGGCGTCGTCTACGGCACCCACGCTGCATTCCCCTACCTCAGGGACACCCCGGGCGCGCAGGTCGTCAACCTGTGCTCGGCCTCGGCCATCTACGGTCAGCCCGAGTTGGTGACGTACGGCGCATCCAAGTTCGCGGTACGTGGCATCACCGAGGCGTTGGATCTCGAATGGAGCAAGTACGACATCGCGGTCAAGGCCATGTGGCCGCTGTTCGTCCAGACGGCGATGACCGAGAAGATCTCGACGGGCACCACGAGCTCGTTGGGCATCAAGCTCACCGTCAAAGATGTGTCCGACGCGATCTTCGACGCCACCCGTCCGGTGAAGCGTCGGTTGCACAAGGTGCACTTCCCGGTCGGACTGCCCTCCAAGGCGCTCTCGCTCGGTTCACGGTTCTCGCCTGCGTGGCTCACCCGTGAAGTCAACCGCCGTCTGAGCCACACCTAGAACGCCGCACCGGACGATGCCGGCGCTGCGCCGGTATCGTCTGTCTTTCGAGCAGTAGGTGTCGAAAGGTGGGTCGGGTTTTCTTCATGCTGAGCACGGTGCGGTCGAGCAGGACAAGACAATTCGGGACAGTGCGATTCGGAACGGTGCGGGCGTGGGCGGTCGCTGTCGGGGTCGGGTCGGCGCTCGTCCTCACCGGCTGCAGTAGCGAGTCGGCTGCGCAAGCGCCGCCTCCGTCGTCGACCACCACCCCCGTGCCGACCACCACGACGACCGCACCGACCACGACTCCGCCGCCGGTGACGACCACGTCGGAAGCGCCGCCGCCCCCGCCGGTCGAACCACCCCCACCGGTCGCGGAGCCGCAGACGACGTATGCCGCGATCGGCGGGGCCTATTACTTCACCTCGCCCGACGGACTGTTCCAATGCGGCATCGTGCCGCTGTCGAGTCGCACCGAGGCCGGGTGTCAAGGTACGACCACCCCGGTCCCGCCGCGGCCCGACGACTGCATGATCAACTGGGGCAACGGTATTCGCGTGACCAACGACGGTCCCGCGGCATTCATGTGTTCCGGGGGAGTGGTGTACACCTCGGGTGGCGAATCGATGGATCCGCCGCTGGCTGTCGGTGCGACCATCGCCGAGGGTGGCTACACCTGTACCTCGGCCGAGAACGGTATCTCGTGCGCGAACGACGCCACCGGTCACGGATTCCGGATCGCGCCCGACAGTAACGAAATCTATTGAGCGAGAACGAGATCGACGGCCAACCGGCCGAAGCCGGTCCCACCGAATGGGGTGAGAACCCGAACGGCGTCGGCCCGTGGTCGGACACCCACGACGAGCCGCCGCCCGACGACCCGCGGCTGGACCCCGAACTGCTCGCCGCCGGTGATCGACGCAATGTCGTCGACGCATATCGATACTGGCGACGCGAGGCCATAGTCGCCGACATCGACACTCGCCGTCATTCACTGCACGTCGCCATCGAGAACTTCGCGAACGACGCGAACATCGGCACCGTGGTGCGCACGGCCAACGCTTTCGCTGCACAGGCGGTGCACATCGTCGGGCGGCGTCGATGGAACCGTCGCGGCGCGATGGTCACCGACCGGTACCAACACATTCACCACCACGATTCGGTGGAGGCGCTGATGGCGTTCGCCGAGGACCAGGGACTCGTCGTCGTCGCCGTCGACAACACCCCGGGCTCGGTGCCGATCGAAACGGCTGAATTGCCGCGCAACTGCCTGCTGCTGTTCGGTCAGGAGGGTCCCGGCGTCTCCGATAGCGCGCGGGAGTCCGCGTCCATGACGGTCTCGATCGCGCAATTCGGGTCGACACGCAGCATCAATGCCGGTGTTGCGGCCGGGATTGCGATGCACTCGTGGATTCGTCGCCACGCCGATCTCGATACCGCATGGTGAAGACAGGGCCTTACCAGGACGGGATGTAACGGTTCGGCAACGGTAGTGGCAGGATTGCGGGTATGCAGGAGTTGTGGTCGCAGCGTGCCGACGCTGCGGAGGGGGCCGTCGTCGCACGGCACATGCGTCGGCTGTGGGGACTGCCCGGTACGGCGCTCGGAGTCGTCGCGTGGCCGCCCGTCAAGCATGAGCGTGCCTTCCTGCGCTGGCACTACTGGTGGCAGGCACACCTGCTCGACTGCGCAGTGGATGCCGCCGACCGCGAACTCACCACAAAACGTCGACGACGCCTGACGAAAATCACCCGCGCGCACCGCACCCGAAACCTCACCGGCTGGACCAACAACTACTACGACGACATGGCCTGGCTCGGGTTGGCTCTCGAACGTGCGCAGCGTCAGCACTTCGTCGGAAACCGCAGCGGCATCCAGCAGATCGAGATGGAACTGTTCGACGCCTGGGCTCCGGCCGAAGGCGGCGGCATCCCGTGGCGCAAGAAATCCGACTTCTACAACGCGCCGGCCAACGGCCCGGCCGCCATCATGCTCGCCCGCACCGGTCGGCTCTGGCGCGCCCAGGAGATGTCGGACTGGATGGACCGCACCCTGCGTGACTCACGCACCGGATTGATCCTCGACGGCATGCATTCCACCCGCGCCCTCGTCGACGCGGGCAAGTCCGGCGAGGTCGAACGCGCGATCTACAGCTACTGCCAGGGCGTCGCACTCGGCCTGGAAACCGAACTCGCACTCCGTCTCGGCGAGCCGAGGCACGCGCAGCGTGTCCACGCGCTGGTCGACGCCGTCGAGAACCACCTCACCCGCAACCTCGTCATCACCGGCGGCGGCGGGGGAGACGGGGGCCTGTTCAACCCGATCCTCGCGCGCTACCTCGCGTTGGTGGCCACCGAACTACCCGGCGACACCGACGCCGACGACCGTGCACGAGAGGTTGCGGCCGCAATCGTCCTCGCCTCGGCCGAGGCCGCATGGGAGAACAGACTCGAAGTGGAGGACAACCCACTGTTCGGTGCCGACTGGACCCGCGAAGCACGATTCCCGGGGCAGGGCCTGCACATCGCCACCTTCGCCGAGGGAACGGTCCGACCGTCCGAGGTGCCCGAACGCGACCTGTCCGTGCAACTCGGTGGCTGGATGCTCATGGAAGCGGCCTACCGCGTCTGCGCTGCTGGATTCTAGGTCGTTCCGCAGGCTGCACTCCCGCGGATTCTAGGTCGTTCCGCAGGCTGCACTCCCGCCGGTTTTCAGGTCGTTCCGGGTCCTACTCGACAACCTCGTCGACGACGATCGTCTCTTCGGGACGCGCCATTTCCTTGCGGTATTGCCAGATGCCCAGACCCGTTCCGACGACCAGCAGCACGATCATGCTGATCAGCACCGCGGGCATCAGCCACGGGATGCGTTGGATGAACGAGCCGAAGTAGAAGCCGACGAGCAACAGCACCGGTGCCCAGATGATCGCGCCCAGAGTGCTGGCGATGGTGTAGCGACGGTGATCCATCTTCGCGGCCCCGGCGACCATCGGGCACAGTGTGCGCACCCACGGGATCCAACGCGCGACGAGAACCGCCCAGAATCCGTGCTTTTCCAGCAGCAGATTGACCTTGTGCAGGTTCTTGGTGTTGAGGTACTTGCCGTTCTTGCGGGCCACCAGCGTCGAACCGGTTCGGTGGCCGATCATGTATCCCACCTGGTTGCCCGCGATCGCCGCGACCATCGCACCGACCGAGAGAGCCCAGATGTGGCCGGTGCCCGACGCGTGCGTCGCCATGACGATGCCCGCAGTGATCAGCATCGAGTCACCGGGTAGGAACAGGCCGATGATCACCGCGCATTCGATGAACACGAATGCCATCACGATCACCCACACGACCAGCGGACCCGCCGACTGCAGCGGTCCGAAACTGCCGACGGCCTCGGTGGACACGGTCTGCAGTGCGGTGGCGGTCAATGCTGTGGCGCTCAGTGACACGGGCTCGATCGCTTTCGGAATTTCTCGATCAGGACTTGGAGTCCGGGGCGTCGGCTTCGATCGCGTCGGCTGCTTCCCCGAGTGGAGTCTTGCGGGCCTTGATCATGCGCTTGCCGACCTCGATCACGATGGGCAGTACGGACACGGCGACGATCAGCAGGAAGATGATGTCGACGTGGTCGCGGATGAACGCGATCTGTCCGAGCAGGTACCCCAGAACCGTGACACCCGCGCCCCACAGGATGCCGCCGACGACGTTGTACGTCAGGAACAGCGAGTACTTCATGTGCGACGCACCGGCGACGACCGGCGCGAACGTCCGCACGATGGGTACGAATCTCGCCAGGATGATCGTGATCGGGCCGTGCTTCTCGAAGAAGACGTGCGACTCGTCGATGTACTTCTTCTTGAAGAATCGGGCGTCGTTCGTCTTGAAGAGGGCGGCACCACCCTTGGTGCCGATGAGGAAACCGACCTGGTCGCCGAGGATCGCCGCGATGGGAATCAGGATGACCAGCGTCCAGATGGACGCGAAGGGCTCGATCTCGGTGGACTTCGACGCCGCGATCAGGCCGGCTGTGAAGAGCAACGAGTCGCCGGGCAGCAGCGGGAACAGCAGGCCGGACTCGATGAACACCACCAGCAGCAGACCGATCAGGACCCAGTGACCGAAGGAATTGAGCAGGTTCACCGGATCGAGGAAACCGGGCAACAGGGCCAGATTCGTCGTCACCGATTCCGAAGCAGCAAGAAGACTCACCGCGCCCACACTACCGGCCGAAACCGGCAACTCCTGAACAGTCGGTGTCGGCCGACCGTGAACTCGATGGCCTGTTCGGCACCCCTCGACGGACAACCACCCGGGAGGGACGTGAGCGGGTACGCACGACACCGAGCCCGGAGGTTGCCATACTGCACAGGACACAATCGAACTTTCAATGGAGGAATGACGCCGTGCCTATCGCAACTCCCGAGGTCTACGCCGAGATGCTGGGCCGGGCGAAGGAACACAAGTTCGCCTTCCCGGCAATCAACTGTGTGGGTTCCGAGTCCATCAACGCCGCCATCAAAGGCTTCGCCGACGCGGGTAGCGACGGCATCATCCAGTTCTCGACCGGCGGCGCAGAATTCGGCTCCGGCCTGGGTGTGAAGAGCATGGTCACCGGCGCTGTCGCGCTCGCCGAGTTCGCTCACGTCGTGGCTGCCGAATACGACGTCACGATCGCGCTGCACACCGACCACTGCCCCAAGGACAAGCTGGACACCTATGTGCGTCCGCTGCTCGCGATCTCGCAGGAGCGCGTCGACGCCGGCAAGAACCCGCTGTTCCAGTCGCACATGTGGGACGGATCGGCCGTGCCGATCGACGAGAACCTGGAGATCGCGAAGGATCTGCTGGCCCGCGCTGCGGCCGCGAAGATCATCCTGGAGATCGAAATCGGTGTCGTCGGCGGCGAGGAAGACGGCGTCGAGGCCGAGATCAACGACAAGCTGTACACGTCGAACGAGGACTTCCTCAAGACCGTCGAGGCACTCGGTGCCGGAGACGCCGGCTCGCGCTACCTGCTGGCGGCGACGTTCGGCAACGTGCACGGCGTCTACAAGCCGGGCAACGTCAAGCTCAAGCCGTCCGTTCTCGCCGACGGTCAGCGTGTGGCCAGCGAGAAGCTCGGCCTGGCATCGGGCTCGAAGCCGTTCGATTTCGTCTTCCACGGCGGATCGGGCTCGGCGAAGAGCGAAATCGAAGAGGCGCTCGAGTACGGAACGGTGAAGATGAACGTCGACACCGATACCCAGTACGCATTCAGCCGCCCGATCGCCGGACACTTCTTCTCCAACTACGACGGCGTGCTCAAGATCGACGGCGAGGTGGGTAACAAGAAGGCCTACGACCCGCGCAGCTACCTCAAAAAGGCAGAAGCCGGAATGACGGCCCGTGTGATCGAGGCCTGCAACGACCTGAAGTCGGCCGGACGCAGCGTCAGCGCCGGATAAGCGGCCGCACCCCATGTGAGCGGAACCTCGTAGTGGGCTACGAAGTTCCACTCACATGGGTACTCAGCTGCACACCTTCCACTGATCGCCGTCGAGGCTCAGGTCGAAGGTGCGCGGCGAACGATCGTTCGGGTTGGCGTCCGTGTGGGCGATGACCTGGGCGATCGCCGTGGAGTCGTCGGTGACCTGGATGGCGTCGATGCTGTCGACGGTGGGGATGTTGCCCTGCTCCACGGACACCCGATGCACGTCGGCGAACTCCGCGTCCGGGATGTCGCGATAGAACGTCGCCAGGTCTCCGCAGGACGTGCTGCGCAGCGTGGCCAGATCCCCGGCGGCCAGCGCCCTGGTGAACGACTCGACCGTCGTGCGAATCTGCGCTTCCGGGGAGTCTTCGACGTTCGTGCGGTCGATCAGCAGGTACGCACCGGCGGCCACTGCCGCGATCACGACTACCGCGGCCACCAGAGCCGCCCACCACTTCTTGTGACTCGGTTTGTTCGGTTCCGCAGCCGGCGGTCCGACGCGGCGTGGTCCGACCTGCTGCGGCCGAGCTTTCTGCGGTTCGATCTTTCTGGGCGCGATCTTTTGGGCCGCAATCTTCTGGGGCTCGGCTTTTCGAGGCGCAGCTACCGGCGAATCGGCTGCAGGTGCAGCGATCTTCTCGGTGGAGGCGTCCGTCGATTCGTCGGCCGGCTTCTTCTTGTTCAGGTCGATCTTGGTCGTGTCGGCCTCGGGGGTCGCATTGTTCTTCTCGTCCGGCATGCGTTCTCCCTCGTTCACCGAATTCCTCGAAAGCTGTAAGTCCGAAATTTCGTCAGCTGGCAGCCTATCGACCGCGTGTGCAGCGCAGCGTGAGCGCCGCCGGGGGTGTTCGGACACGATTGGGTGACGTAGGGGCACAATGAGCGCCATGACTTCTTTCGGTGATCTGCTCGGACCTCAACCAACGCTGTTGCCCGGCGACGACGAGGCCGAATCCGCACTGCTGAATCACGAGGCTCCCGAGACGGTTGCTGCGGCACATCCGACGGCGTCGATCGCGTGGGCGTATCTCGCCGAGGCCGCTCTCGAATCGGGTGCCACCATCACCGCGTACGCCTATGCGCGTACCGGTTATCACCGAGGTCTGGACCAGTTGCGTCGTAACGGATGGAAGGGATTCGGGCCGGTCCCGTACAGCCATGAGCCCAACCGCGGATTCCTCCGATGCGTCGCAGTCCTCGCCAAAGCCGCCCGCGACATCGGCGAGCACGACGAGTACGCCCGCTGCCTCGACCTCCTCGAAGACTGTGACCCCAAAGCAGCGGAAGCGCTCGGCCTGGGCTGATCGGGCCCGCGCGAGCCGGGCGCGTGGCCGAACCCGGATGAAGGCGGGCACCGAGCGGCTGCGGTTGTCGCTGTTGCCCATCGTGCAGTGCGCGTTGGCGGCCGGGGTCGCGTGGTTCGTCGCTACGGATCTCGTCGGTCACGAACGTCCGTTCTTCGCGCCCATTGCGGCCGTCGTCTCGCTCGGTGTGTCCCTCGGGGCGCGGTTGCGCCGATCGGCCGAGCTGGTGGCCGGCGTGACGGTCGGCATCGGCGTCGGCGATCTGTTGATCTCCCTGATCGGCAGTGGGCCATGGCAGATCGCGCTGGTGGTCGTGTTGGCGATGTCGGCCGCGGTGTTCCTCGACGGCGGCCCCATCATCGCCATGCAGGCCGGATCGTCCGCGGTGCTGGTGGCGACCCTCATTCCGCCCGGCAACATGGGTGGCCCCAACCGCATGGTCGACGCGTTGGTCGGTGGTCTGGTGGGCATCGCGATCGTGGCGTTGATTCCGACGCATCCGGTGTGGCGGGCGCGTAAGGATGCGGCGAACGTGTTGGCGACGGCGGCGAGTGTGTTGCAGAAAGTGGCCGACGGGTTAGTGGCGAACGACCCGAAGCCCATCGAGGATGCGTTGCGCAAGGCTCGGGCGACGCAGTCCGGCATCGACGCTCTGCGAACCGATCTCAAGGGCGGCCGGGAGATCGCGCGCATTTCTCCGATGTACTGGAATCATCGCACTCGGTTGGCGGCCCTGGCGACGACAGCCGACCCCATCGACAACGCTGTTCGCAATATTCGGGTGCTGGCACGGCGGTCGTTGACCTTGGTGCGCGACGACGAAATTCTGGACCCGCGGGTGGTCGACGAGGTGGAGAAGCTGGCGCACGCGGTGGAAGTCCTACGCCAGATGATTCTCGCCGATCCGGGGCAGAAGCCGGATGCGGCGGAGGCCGCGCGGGTGTTGCGGTCGGTCGCTGCCGGAGCGAAGCCGGAACTGATCTCGAACGCCGGGTTGTCGGCGACGGTGGTGCTCGCTCAGTTGCGGTCGATCATCGTCGATCTGTTGCAGGTCGCCGGGCTCAAGCGCATCTCTGCGTTGGCGACTCTGCCGCCGACGGTCAAGCATCCGCACGTCCCGCCGGAGTTGTGACCCGAGCACACCGTTGCATATATGCGTATGTACGCATATGGTGACTGCCTGAAGTCGTTGCAGTCACGAGGGGGAGTCATGGGCGCGGGTCACGGACACAGCCACGGCGTGGGTGGTCATTCGCCCGACGGCGCGGGACCGCCCAGATCTCGGGTTCGCAAGATGATCGTGGCGTTGGCCGTTCTGGTGGTGTTCCTGGTGGTCGAGCTGACCGTCGCGCTGGCCATCGGCTCGCTCGGACTGCTCGCTGATGCCGGCCACATGTTCACCGACGTACTCGGGATGTCGATGGGCTTGATCGCTCTCGTCCTTGCGCGAAAGGGAAGTGCCGCAGCGGCAAGGACATTCGGCTGGCACCGTGCCGAGGTGCTCACCGCGATCGCGAATGCTGTTCTGCTGCTGGGCGTTGCGGCGTTCATCATGTACGAGGCGATATCTCGCATCGGCGATGCGCCCGAGATTCCCGGTCTTCCGTTGATTCTCACCGCTGCGGCCGGTCTTGCCGCGAACATCGTCGTGATGATGCTCATCCGCGGCGATGCGAAGGACTCTCTCGCCGTTCGCGGTGCCTACATGGAGGTGCTGGCCGACGCCGTCGGCAGCGTCGGTGTGTTGGTGGGCGGTGTGCTCATGCTGGTGTTCGGGTGGACCTGGGTCGACATCGTCGTTGGCGTGCTCATCTCGCTGTGGGTGGTTCCGCGTGCGATCAAGCTCGCCGGGTCGGCACTGCGCATCCTCACTCAGGCGAGTCCTGCCGACGTCGACGTGGACGCGTTGACCGGAGATCTGAGCGCCCTTCCCGGAGTGACGGGAGTGCACGACTTGCATGTGTGGACCCTGACCACCGGAATGGACGTGGCCACGGTGCACCTGGAATGCGAGGGGTCGTCGTCGATGGTGCTCGATCGCGCGCGCTCGCTGCTGTCGACCTACGGACTCGACCATGCCACCGTGCAGGTCGAGCCGACCGCACACGGCCGAACCTGCAAGGAAGAGCTCACCTGGTGACGGTGCGTACCTCGGTTCCCGGACGCCAGATGTCGATCTGCATGTGATCGTCCACCAGTGACGTCAGTACCACTTCGCCGATGTCGAGATCGAACACGTGATACGGCACGAGTTCGCCGGGAGCCGCGTCGAATATCGGTTGCAGCACAGCAGGATCGGTGATTTCTGCGGCGATTCCGCTGATCTTTGCGTCGCCGCCCTCCATGGAGTGATGGCCGGGATTGCTGTGCAGTGCGAATCGGCCGTCGCGCTGAAGATCTCGCGCTTTGGCGGCATCGAGCATCGAGCCGAGTCGCAGCACCCCGGTGTCCACGAACTCCACCTCGGTTCCGCTCACGCGCGGTGAGCCGTCCGCTCGTAGCGTCGCGAGAACATGGTGCTTGTGCGCGGTGAATCGAGCACGCACCGCGGACGCGAGTATCGGGGCCGCTGCCGAGAATTCGTTCCACGTCGTCATGCGCACATTATGCGATCCGGCACCGACAGTGTTGGGCAGGAATGCACGGAATCTGCCCACAGACGGAATCCCGCCGATCGCGTTCGATACCGTGCAGTGTTTCCCGCTGGACCTGTCAGATCCAGAATCGCATCAGGTAGTTGCCGTTGCCGGCGAAGAACTCGGGGACCCCCGACAATCCGAACAAGGTGTAGATCGCTCCGAAGAAGGCGGCATTGACGGCCGGTACGAAGAGCAGCGCAACGAGGACGAGAATCCCGTATCCCTTGACCTGGTTCAGCGACGCTCGGGTGGTGGGTGAGAGCGAGGGTTCGAGGGCTGCGTAGCCATCGAGTCCGGGCACCGGGATCAGGTTGAGGATCGTAGCCATGATCTGCAGGAACGCCAGAAAGCTGAGCCCGTACCAGAAGGCGGCGTTGGTGCCGTCGGTGCCGAACAGCCTGATGACCACCAGAAGTGCCACGGCCACAACTGCATTGGCGAACGGGCCGGCCAGTGCGATGCGCCGCTGGGTCGACGCCGAGAACTGCCCGGTACGCAGGTACACGGCACCGCCCGGCAGGCCGATCCCACCGATCGCGATGAACACCACCGGGAGAACGATGGACAGCAGCGGGTGGGTGTACTTCAGCGGGTTCAGGGTCAAGTAGCCGCGGAGCTCGACTTCGCGATCACCGGCTCGAAACGCGGTGTAGGCGTGGCCGAATTCGTGCAGGCACACCGACGCGATCCACCCGGCGAGAACGAGAACGAACACTCCGATGTGCGCGGCGACGGACGTGACGTCTTCCGCTGTCCAGGCAAGGGCACCACCGATTCCGGCGACGGCGAGCACCGCGACGAAGATCGGGCTCGGCAGTACGGGACTGCGCCGCACCGGAACGGTCATCGGACCAGCAACCACTCCTGATGGTGGCGGTAGAAGGTCGACCGCTTCACCGCCTTGCCGCCGGCGATGCCGTCGCGCGTCAGTTCGGCGGCGGGGGAGCCGAGTTGCATGGCGCGGCCGCTGACCCAGCGGCGCGGCAGAAATCGGCGACGGCCGACGACGCGTGCGCGGAGGCCGGGCATGTCCGCGGTGGGAGCCACCTCGACTCCGGGCACGACGCCGGAGAACAACCGGGTGTCGTCGACGTACGCCTCGCCTTCGAGGTCGGTTCCGTCGGCACCGCCGAGCAGTGCCCTCCCGACGACGGCCTTGCCTGCATCGTCGCGGATGAGGGGTGTGCTCGACGCCGTACCCGTCAGGGCGACCTTGGCGGCACGTGACCCGGTGCCCAGCTTGTAGATGTGCGCGGCATCGGTTGCGTTCTCCGGCACGAACGCGACCTCGACGTGCAGCCGTTCGGTGCGCATCAGGCGCGTCAGCAGCGCGGCGAGGGATGCATCGTCGCCCAGGACGATGATGCGTGGCTCGGGAGCGGATTCGATGTCGGAGAAGATCGCGCTGCAGTCGTCGTCGGTCGGTACTGCGTCGGCGTTGCGCAGTGGGACGTCGGTCAGCGTGATCGGCAGCAGCGGGTTGCCGCACTGCAGAACGAACGGTGTCACGGCGCTCCTAGATCTTCCGATGAATCCTCGTCACGACCATAGTGCCCTCGTTCGGCGTCGACCGTAGCGGCATGCGGGCCAGCTCACCGCCTCGGCTAGACTGTTCCCCCGGCCACTGTCGCGCCTGCGACGAATGGTGACTGCTGCATTCGCTCGAGTACATCTGCAGCACGTCCTTGCACGAAAGCAACGTAGGAGAGCACATGCCGGCGATAGTCCTGATCGGCGCCCAGTGGGGCGACGAAGGCAAAGGCAAAGCCACCGACCTGTTCGGCGAACGACTTCAGTGGGTGGTTCGCTACCAAGGCGGCAACAACGCCGGCCACACCGTCGTTCTTCCCAACGGAGACAAGTTCGCACTGCACCTGATCCCGTCGGGAATTCTCACGCCGGGCGTCAAGAACGTCATCGGTAACGGTGTCGTCGTCGATCCGGGTGTGCTGCTCACCGAGCTCGACGGCCTCGAGAAGCGCGATGTCGATACGTCGAATCTGCTGCTCAGCGCCGATGCGCACCTGATCATGCCGTACCACGTGGCCATCGACAAGGTCACCGAGCGGTTCCTCGGTGCCAAGAAGATCGGCACCACCGGGCGCGGCATCGGCCCGTGCTACCAGGACAAGCTCGCCCGCGTCGGTGTGCGTGCGGCGGATGTGCTCGACGAGAAGATCCTGACCCAAAAGGTCGAGGCCGCACTGGAATTCAAGAACCAGGTGCTCTCGAAGATCTACAACCGCCGGGCGTTGGACCCACAGCAGGTCGTCGACGAGGTGCTCGAGCAGGCCGAGGGATTCAAGCACCGCATCACCGATACGCGCCTGCAGCTCAACCTCGCGCTCGAGCGCGGCGACACGATTTTGCTCGAGGGGTCGCAGGGCACGTTGCTCGACGTCGACCACGGCACCTATCCGTACGTGACGTCGTCGAACCCGACGGCAGGCGGCGCGTCCGTCGGCTCGGGGATCGGCCCGAACAAGATCACCACGGTGCTCGGCATCCTCAAGGCGTACACGACGCGTGTGGGATCCGGTCCGTTCCCCACCGAGCTGTTCGACAACCACGGTGAGTACCTGGCCAAGCAGGGCGGCGAGGTGGGCGTCACCACCGGTCGCGCCCGACGTACGGGCTGGTTCGACGCGGTTATCGCTCGGTACGCCACCCGCGTCAACGGCATCACCGACTACTTCCTGACCAAGCTCGACGTGCTCTCCAGCCTGGACACCGTGCCCATCTGCGTCGCCTACGACGTCGACGGCGTCCGTCACGACGAAATGCCGATGACGCAGACCGGTTTCCACCATGCGAAGCCGATCTACGAAGAGATGCCCGGTTGGTGGGAAGACATCTCCGGTGCCCGGACATTCGAGGAACTGCCGATCAACGCGCAGAACTACGTCCTGCGTCTCGAGGAACTGTCGGGTGCGTACATGTCGTGCATCGGTGTGGGACCGGGCCGCGACGAAACCATCGTCCGTCGAGACATTCTGCGGTAGCCGAACCCGTTATCGAAAAGCCCCGAGGCGCACTTCCTCGGGGCTTTTTGCTGTATGAGGACGGACTGGACCTTTCACATCGGCTGTGGGTTGAAAACGAACTGTGGTTTTGCCAATTGCGCCGAAATGACTCTATCGACGGGTGGTCACTGCGAAACAGCCGTCGAACTGCCCCCAATTCGACCGATTACCGATGCGACTCTGCGTTACAGTCGATCTCGACTTGTAAACTCAGAGTACGAAACGAGCGGCCGAAAAAACTCTTGGACTTTTACCCTCACTTGGGTAACAGGCCAGGTAGACGTGGCGAAACAATGAGCATCGCACCAATTGCGGAGGCCTCTTCGGATGGCCGACGATCCGATCGGATCACCCCCCTCGGCCCCGTGTGGCCACCGAAGAAAGTAGAACGAATGAACAAGGCAACCAAGGGCGCGCTCGCTGCCGCTGCCGCTGGCGTGCTCCTGCTCGGCGGTGCCGGGTCCTACGCGCTCTGGAGTGATAGCGAAACCGTCGACGGTGGCACCGTGACTGCAGGTATTCTCGACATCGCTCCCGGTACCAGTACGGGATGGAGAGACATTTCGGCGGGTGCGCCTGGCACCCCGATCCCATCGATCGCCAGCTTCCGTATGGTACCCGGCGACATCCTGCAGTACGACGCAACATTCGTAGTCACCGCCACCGGTAACAATCTGACCGCGACGTTGACGGCTGATCCCCTGACCGCAGTGAGGTACGACGGCACTTCCGGATTGACTGCTGTCAATGCTCCGGTCGTGGTTACCAACTCGACCGGATCCAACACAATTACCTCCGCTCAGGCCGGACAGACGATCACGGTGTCGGCGAAGGTCACCTTCGATAGGGAAACCGCCAATCAGGTCGGTCAGAACGGCACTATCAATTTGTCGACGTTCAAGCTGAATCTTCAGCAGACACGTCCGTAGTCATTTCGGTTCGTGTCGAAACTCAGACCGAGAGTCAAGACAATGTGGCTCGGTATTGCGGTTGCGTCGGTGGCTGTCCTGGCCTTTGGGTCAGTGCAGACTACCGGCGCACTGTGGCGCGACCAAGAGACGATGAACGCGGGGTCGGTCAAAGCGGGCACGTTGACTCTCTTTGCGGGTGGAGATTCGACTACGACCTCCCAGGTTTTCCAGTTCGACAACCTCGCCAAAACTTTGATTGCACCCGGTGAATTCGGCCAGGGTGCGATGGTGTTGAGGAACGGTGGCAACGTCCCGCTGCGGTTCAGAGTGAGCAGGATTGGATTGACGCCGGCTACGGTGGCGCCGGCCACGCCGGTGCAAGTCGCCGTAGACGTCCGGATCGGCACGACTGTTGCTGCTTGCACGACGACCAGTGCGCCGTCGGGCCCGTCCGTAGTCAGCGTTTCCGCGAGCACGTCGTCGCCTGCAATCGTCCCCGTCGGAACGCCGATCTTGGAGCAGACCATTCAGGCCAATCAGGCAGTGGTGCTGTGTGTGCGGTCGACGTTGGTGTCCGCCTCGACGTCAGTGTCGTCGTCGTACAGACATGAATTCACCATTGTTGGAGAGCAGGTGCAAAAGTAATGACGACCGCTGAGCAGACCAGCGAGAAGACCGGGCTCCGCTGGTGGATCGTCAACGTTATGTCCTTGCTTCTCTTGTTCTGTGTGGTGGCGATCCTCCTTGCAGCCGTGGTTGTGCCGAAGGTCAGCGGATCGCAGGCATACACAGTTCTGACCTCATCGATGGAACCGACGTATCCACCTGGAACCTTGATCGTCGTCAAGCCGGGCGACGTGCAGTCGATGGGCATCGGCGAACCCGTCACATACCAAATTGCGTCCGGACTGCCCGAAGTGATAACGCACAGGATCGTCGCCGTCGGTTTCGACGCAGAAAACAGGCGGGTTTACACAACGCAGGGCGACAATAATCCGCGTCCTGATGAGAGCCCGGTCAAGCCCGAGCAAATCCGCGGAAGTGTTTGGTACAGCATTCCGTACCTCGGGTACGTGAATAATTGGATTACCGGTGAGCGCCGAACGACCGCCGTATACGTGATTGCGGGCGGCTTGGTTGCATTCGCGCTCTATCAGTTTGCGAGCGCAGGGATCGACCGGTCGCGGCGAAAGCTGCAGTCGTGAGCTTTCTCCGTCCGGTGTTCAACGTCCTGTCCAGTACTCGCGTTCGTGCGCTTCTGTCGCTCGGGATGGTTCTGGGCCTCGGTGCCGTGGGCACTCTTGCCGCGTGGTCGTCGACTGTAGTTGCGACGTCAGGTCAGTTCACAACCGGAACTGTCGACATAACCATCAACAACTCGAACGATCCGGTGACTTACGCGTCTGCACCGCTGACCGGGTTGTTTCCCGGTTCGATTACCTCAGGGGCATTCACTGTCCGCAACGTCGGGTCGACAAATTTCTCGTACTCCGTCGCTGTTACCGGGACTGGTCTCGGCGCATTTTTCGATGTAACTGTCAGGAAGGACGGAAGTGTGACTGCGCCGTGCACTGACGGCACTGCAGTCACGCCATCACTCGCCCCTTTGCCCGCGAATCTACAGATTGCTCCTGTGGCAGCACCCCTGGCCGCCACAAGCGGAGTTCAAGTTCTGTGCGTAAGTCTGCGACTGTCGCCGGATGCCCCTGCTAGCGCGCAGAGCTCGACGGGGAACGTCAGCCTTCTCTTTACTGCGACGGGGGCTTGATGGCCAAGTCGAGACAAATGATAAGGGAATCCGCGCTCAATATCGGTGCGCTCTTAGGCGTTATTTGCTTCGTCTTCGCTGTGTGCGCTGTCTTCTTCGGCATCACACCGCTGATATTCCGTTCCGGGTCGATGAGCCCCGTCATTGATACGGGATCTTTGGCCTTGGCGCGTACCGTACCGGCGTCTTCGCTGACGGTCGGCGATATCGTGAGCATCAACCGTACGGATGGATCGCGTATTACGCACCGAGTCAACAAGATTCAGGGTTTTACCGGAAACTCTGTGTCGGTCCTCCTCAAAGGTGACGCAAATGCGGACGTCGATGCCGACAGTTATGCAATTACCGAAGCCGATCGAGTTTTCGCGCATGTGCCTTTTGGCGGCTATGTAGCAACGTGGACCACCACGCCGTTCGCCTGGGTGCTCGGCGCTGGACTTGCAGCATTCTTATTGTATGTCGCATGGCGTCCGGAGCCGAGTGCGCCACGTACGCCGAGCGGCAGGCACTCGTTGTCCACCGGGATTGCACTTGTTGCTGCTGGTGCGACCGCTCTGGGAATGGGGTATGCGCATCCTGACATGACTGAGGCTGCTCTATCGGACACTGCCACGGTTCGGCCGGGGCCGCTAGCAGCCGGTACCTTACCCAACCCGACAGGACTGGTTTGCTCGGGCGGTGGGACGTTGGCAAGATCGGTGACTTTGACCATCGGCCGTCCCGTGGCTCCGGTCACCGGGTTTCAGGTGGTAGTTCGGAATGCTGCAGGTACAACTTCCACGGCCCCGATGGCTTTCACGGTGCCGCAGACCGGTAGCGCCACCGCGGTGGTGACTTCCGGACTTCTCGGGGCATTGTTGGGCGGAACTTCGTATGCAGACGTTCGATCGACTGCTGGGCAGTGGGTCTCGCCCGGGAAACAGACCCAGACAATCACCTCTTTTCTAGGTGTGAATTGCAACGGCAGCGCCACCGCGTCGGCTAGCAGGCAAGCTGTGCCGATACCGTCGCCGACGATCGATAGTTCGGTGGCTAACACGACCTCGCCCGAGATCGCGGCATCGACCACGACAGCGACCACGACACCGACCACGACACCGACCACGACGGTTGCGCCTCCGAAAGCTACGGAAGTGCCACCAATGACGACGACGTCGGCACCGACCGTCCCCACCGAACCGGTCGTTCCCGCACCGATTGTCCCTGAACCAGTCGAGCCCGGACTTGCCGTCCCTGAGACGCCGGCGCTTCCGCCAGCCCCTCCAGCAAGCGCATTTGTCTCACCCGGTTCGCCGAAATCCTCGGGTGAGTACACAGCGAGTGTCGCACAAGGTGTGCTGGCAATAACCGATCCCGCGGAGGTGATCGTGTACGAATACCCAGTGTCGTCGAGTGAGCGTTACGGTACAGGGGCAGTGTGGTCCTCCAACGGCAGCTTGTACATCCTCTCGGAGAAATCTGCTCCGGTGCAGTTGGCTCCGTCAGGTGATGGCACGTTTGTTTCGAGTACGAAATCGACCGCTGACTTACCGTCGGACATCGCCGCGTTGCTTTAGCCCCGATCCACCGACGTCATCCCGCTGGGCTTCGTGTGCCGGCCTCTTGCCACGGTTCCGGCGGCGGGTTGCAGGTGGTGCTGATCGCTCCGCTGTACCTACGCCGAGTCCGCGCCTCATGATGCCGAGGGCATGTGCGCGAAAGGTCCGTCGGTCAGACCCGACAGCAAGGTCTCGATGATCGCGTATGACCGGAGGTCCATTGCGGAGGACCTGCTTACCCGCGATTTGGAGCGATCGTAGGGGGCGCGCCTCGTTCGGCGTGTACGTAGACCGGCCGCAGGCGCGAGTCGATGTCGACTGCGCCTGGTCTCGAACGGTGGTCGACCCCGCAGCGACGGATGAGGTCCCCGCCGAGATTCTCGCCCTTCTCCAATAGCGGAGACGTCACATATATCTCCGAATCGAAGTGCGCGTCTACGAATCGGGTGGATAATCGAGGCCAAGTAAAGCGACGGAGGGCCGGTCGATGACTGAAAATTACAATGGCTTGGAAGTTTTCAGCTACCAATTCGATCGGTTTGCTTACGAACACTCGTGGATCGGGGCGCAGACTGGCGAATTCATGCTCGGTCCGCAAGGGGGCGGCATGTTGGAGTTCACCCACGCGATGGTGTTCGCCCTCCCCGAGGGTGGTGCGCACGAAGTACACGGACCAATCTTGGAGTGGTACCTCTCGCACGGCGGACCCTATGGCGCACTTGGCTATCCGATCAGCAACGAGCGCCCGACGCCCACCGGTTCCGGACGCTACAACCTGTTCCAGCGCGGAGCGATCGGCTGGCTACCGGATACGGGCGCATTCACCATCGGCGGTAGAGAAGAGGATTCCGATGTCAGTCCGGGTCCCGACGCCGCGACGGTCTCCGTTGTCGACGCCTCGATGTCTTCGGTCGGCATATCTGGCTGACAAAGCCAACTTCAGTCCTGTTTTTCATCTTATTATTCGGTCGAGAAGTATCTTTAGCGATTACCGATGAATTAGAACAGCGTCGGCTCGTCGAATCCGGCGACGCCTTCGATGCCGAGAATTCGTTGTTTCGTATTCGCCCCGCCGGGAGCGGAGAAGCCGCCTACCTCTCGGCCCGCGCCCAGCACGCGATGACACGGAACGATTATCGGTACCGGGTTTCGGCCCAGTGCCCCGCCCACCGCCTGGGCCGCGCCCGGCACCCCGAGTCGACGCGCGATGTCTCCGTACGTCAGCGTCGCGCCCCTGGGGATCGCGCTGCACACGGTGTAGACCGAGGCGTCGAACGCCGAAACCTCGAGCACCAACGGGATCGGGCTCATGTCCACGGCGCGCCCGGCGAGGAGCGCCACGATTCGATCGATCGCGTCCTCGGCGAGAGCGTCGACCGGACCTAGGTCAGCGGCGAAGCCGGCCAGGTAATCGAGCATCGCCTCGTCCGACGGCTCGGGTAGTGCCACGGCCATCACGCCGTCCGCGCTCCAGGCAAGACCGCATCGCCCGATGGCCGTGTCGAAGAGGGTGCTGCTCGGCATGGGTCGAGTATCCACCGGACGCCGACAGGCAGTCCAGTCGAACGCCCAATGGACTTGAAAGTTCGATGCCAGTGGGTGAATATGGGCTGTATGGCCTCCAGAGTGCTCAATGCAACGTCACTGGCACGAGATCTCGGAAGCTGGCGCGGCGACGCGTCGGCCGATGGATCCGGCAGGCGCAAGGCCTCCCGTCCCACGTACAGGGCTCTCGCAGACGGGGTTCGACTGCTCATTCACGACGGCCGCATCCCGTTGGGTGTCGGGTTGCCGAGTGAACGCGATCTGTCCGCTGCTCTCGATCTGAGTCGTACCACGATCACCTCGTCGTATTCGGTGCTGCGTGACGAGGGTTATCTCATCAGCAAGCAGGGATCGCGCAGCACTGTGGCGTTGCCTGCCGCGCCGACCCCCAACGGCATGTTGATTCAGTCGACGTCGCCGTCGGGTCCGGTGGTGGATATGAGCCATGCGGCCATGTCGGCGGCCGACGGAACCATGACGGCAGCGTACGAGTCTGCGCTGCAGGCACTTCCGACGTATCTGCCCACTCACGGTATGGAGCCCATCGGACTCGCAGTGCTGCGGGAGGCCATCGCGCAGCGTTTCGTCGAACGTGGATTGCCCACCACTGCCGACCAGATCATGGTCACTTCGGGTGCGCAGCAGGCGGTTCGGTTGCTACTGGGTACGCTGACCTCGCCCGGTGACCGCGTCCTGATCGATCACCCGACGTATCCCAATGCACTCGAGGCCATCAGGCGCGTCGGTGCCCGGCCGGTGCCGGTGCCGGTCCGTCCCGTCGAAGGGGATTGGGATCTCGACGGAATCCGCAGTGCCGCAAGGCAAACCGCCGCCAAGGTGGCGTACTTGATTCCGGACTTCCACAACCCCACCGGGCAGGTGCTCGACGCGGAGGGGCGCGCCGAGCTCGCGCGCATCACCCGAGACACCCGAATGACGCTCATCGTCGACGAAACCATGGTGGACCTGTGGCTCGATGCGCCACCGCCGCCACCGGTCGCATCGTTCGGACGGGTGTCCGGTTCGGATATCGTCACGATCGGTTCGGCGTCCAAGTCGTTCTGGGGCGGTCTGCGCATCGGGTGGATCAGAGCGCATCCTTCGCTCGTCTCGCAGCTCGCCGGCTCGCGAGCAGCACATGACCTCGGTACCTCGATCGTCGATCAATTGGCGTCGTCGTTCCTGCTGCAGGACGCCGAACCCGCGCTGGAGGTCCGTCGATCCCAACTGCGGGAGCGTCGAGATGTGCTCGAAGATGCCCTGGCCGAACATGTTCCGGAGTGGAAGTACCGGCGCTCGGAGGGCGGGATGTCGCTGTGGCTTCAGCTCCCCGCTCCGGTGTCGAGTGCGCTCGCCGCTACTGCGCCCGCGTTCGGGGCAGTATTGGCCGCAGGTCCGCGGTTCGGGGTCGAGGGTGCGTTCGAGCGTTACCTTCGGCTGCCGTACACCCGTGAGCCGCAGGAGCTTCGGGCTGCGGTTGCGGCCACTGCCGCGGCGTATCGAGCCTTGGCACCGAGCGTCGAATCCGAACAGCCGGCCCTGGTGTTCTGAGCGGCGGTGTTCTGACCGCGAGCTCGAAGTTATGGACGAGAATCAGCCGTAAAGCGTCCATAACTTCGAGTTCGGCGCAAAAAATTACGCCCAGACGGATGCGATGTCGGTGGCGGTGGCGGGCGGTGGCGTCGGGACGCCGTTTTCGGTGCGCGAGAACCGCGGTGCCGGACGGTGCTGCGTCACGCCGCCGATGTCGATGAGCGAGTCTCGGTCCTTCATGTGTGGGTGGTTCGGAGCCTCGGCGAAGGTGAGGACGGGGGAGACGCAGGCGTCGGTGCCGTCGAAGATCGCGGCCCATTCGTCGCGGGTCTTGGTCAGGAATGTCGCGGTGAACGTCTCGCGCAGTTCCGGCCAGCGCGGCTTGTCCATCTGTGACGGTAGGTCTGCATCGGCGAGGCCGAGACCGGTCACGAGCTGGGCGTAGAACTGCGGTTCGAGGGACCCGACCGCCATGTACTTGCCGTCCGATGTCTCGTAGGTGTCGTAGAACGGCGCGCCGGTGTCGAGCAGGTTGACGCCGCGGTCGTCGCTCCATGCTCCGACGCCTCGCCAGGCCCAGATCATGTGCGACAGTGCTGCGGTGCCGTCGACCATGGCCGCGTCGACGACCTGGCCCTGTCCCGAATTCTGTCGTTCGTACAGTGCCGCCATGATGCCGAAGACGAGGAACATCGATCCGCCGCCGAAATCGCCGACCATGTTCATCGGTGGCACCGGTCGTTCGCCGTCGCGGCCGATAGCGTTGAGGACGCCTGTGACGGAGATGTAGTTGATGTCGTGGCCGGCGGTCTGTGCCCAGGGGCCTTCCTGCCCCCAGCCCGTCATGCGGCCGTAGACCAGTCGCGGGTTTCGGGCGAGGGCGTCGTCGGGCCCGAGGCCGAGCCGTTCGGTGACGCCGGGGCGAAAGCCTTCGATGAGGACGTCGGCGCGTTCGATCAGGCCGAGGACCTTCTCGATGTCGGCGGGATCCTTGAGGTTCGCTTCGACGATGGTGCGGCTGCGCAGCTGGTGATCGTGTGGAGAGACCTGTCCGGCGCGCTGGACGCGGACGACGTCTGCGCCGAGGTCGGCGAGCAATAGCGCTGCGTGCGGACCGGGCCCGATCCCGGCGAGTTCGACGACGCGGAGCCCTGCGAGCGGTCCACCAGTGTTAGCCACGTTTGTTGCCTCGTTCCGACTCGTCAGCTGCGATTGTGAATGGAGACTAACTTGTACTAGGGCGTCCAAGTGATGTGGGTGTGGATAATAGGGCTGTGACTGCCCCAGAACCCGTCCGCATCGGTACTCCACTCACGCCCGGTGCCACCCGGGTCATGCTCCTCGGAGCAGGTGAGCTGGGCAAAGAGGTCATCATTGCGTTCCAGCGCCTCGGTGTCGAGGTGATTGCCGTCGACCGTTACGACAACGCCCCGGGCCATCAGGTAGCGCATCACGCGTACACGATCGACATGAGCAATCCCGAAGAGCTGCTGGCGCTGATCGACGCTCAGCAGCCGGACTTCGTCGTCCCGGAGATCGAAGCCATTGCCACCGATGCGCTCGCCAAGGTGGAGGCCAAAAGACGCTCCGTGGTCATTCCGACCGCGCGTGCAACACAATTGACGATGAATCGCGAAGGAATCAGGCGGCTCGCGGCCGAGGAGCTCGGCCTGCCGACCTCGCCGTACGCGTTCGCCGATTCGTTGGACGAGGTGCGACAAGCGTTGTCCCACATCGGCTTCCCTGCTGTCATCAAGCCGGTGATGTCCTCGTCCGGCAAGGGGCAGTCGGTGGTACGGAGCGAAGCCGACGTCGAAACGGCGTGGGACTACGCGTTGAAGGGCGGTCGAGTCGACCTGGGCCGCGTCATCGTCGAGGGATTCGTCGATTTCGATTACGAGATAACACTTCTCACCGTGCGCGCGATAAACGGGACTTCGTTCTGCGAGCCGATTGGCCATCTGCAGGAGTCGGGCGACTACATCGAATCCTGGCAGCCGCAACCGATGTCCGACGCGGCACTCGCGTCGGCGCGCGAAGTGGCCGAGAGAATCACGACGGCGCTCGGTGGTCGGGGACTGTTCGGCGTGGAGCTGTTCGTGCAGGGCGACAACGTGTACTTCTCCGAGGTCAGCCCCCGGCCACACGACACCGGCCTGGTAACGCTTCGTACGCAACGGTTCTCGGAGTTCGAGCTGCATGCCCGCGCCGTTCTCGGGCTACCGATCGACACGACGCTGCTCTCCCCGGGAGCGTCGGCGGTCATCTACGGCGGTGTCGATGCGGACGGAATCTCGTTCGAAGGCGTCGCCGATGCCCTCGCGGTTCCCGAAACCGACCTTCGACTGTTCGGCAAGCCCGCCAGCTTCGTCCGGCGGCGAATGGGTGTTGCGGTGTCGACGGCGTCGGACATCGAGACTGCGCGGGCTCGGGCCCGCGAGGCAGCAGGCAAGGTTCGACCGACCGTCTAGATCGCGCCGTCTAGATTGCGGCCACCACCGCTGCGGTAGCAACGGCGTTGTTCATCGTGTGCAGTGCGATGCCCGGAATCAACGATCGGTGCAGTCGAACCAGCAGGGCCGCAGCAGAGCCGATGCAGACCATGATCAGCGCGATGGCGGGCAGCACGTGGACGGCCCCGAAGCACACCGCGGATCCGAGAACCGCGATCTGCCATCGTGTTCGGGTGTCGAACCACCCGAAGATCACCCGACGGAAGAGGACTTCCTCGAGTACCGGTGCGATCAGCACAGTGCAGACGATGGTGAGGGTTCCGGCGACCACACCCACGTCGAGTGCATCGAGAGTCGACGCGCTTCCGCCGGCATCCGAGGCGGGAGCTATGTCGACAGCGCCGGCGAGTGCAATGCCGACGCCCATGGCGGCGATCCACGCGACGGGTACTTCCCACAGCAGGTGCCACAGCGATCGTGGACCCGACGTGAGCTGCAGATCCTTCCACGTCCAGCCGCGGCGACTCAGCGACTGCCACAAGGTAACTGCGAACACCGCCGTCGCCAGCGGAATGGCGTACCCGAGTACCCAATTCAGGTCGAACACACCGACGAGAAGCACGACCGCGGCCACCACAGCGATGGCACCGATGAGCAGGCAGCCGATGGACAGCAGGGCGTCGCCGCCGGAAACAGGACGTTCGAAAGTCGCGGTTCGGGGCACAGGCGTCAACTTACCGGCGATCGGCGTGCACACTTGACCACCATGAGCGCTCTCGGAGAAATACTGGTCGGCCTGGTGATTCTGGTCGGACTCGTCGGCATCGTCGTGCCCGTCCTGCCGGGCACCATCTTGATCTTCGCGGCTGTTGCGGTGTGGGCGTGGGTTACCGGCGGCACCGCCGCGTGGACGGTGTTCGGCATCGCGACCGTGCTGCTGGTTCTGAGCGGCGTCGTGAAGTACACCTGGCCGGGCCGCCGGATGCGGGAGGCCGGAGTGCCGATGCGGTCGCTGATCGTCGGCGGCCTGCTCGGCATCGTCGGCTTCTTCGTCATCCCGGTCGTCGGGCTCTTCATCGGCTTCATCGCCGGCGTCTACGTGGCCGAACTACCCAGGCACCGCAACCATTCCGAGGCCTGGCGATCGACCGTGCATGCGACCAAGGCGGCCGGGCTGTCCATCCTGGTGGAGCTGTTCGGTGCGTTGCTCGCCTCGGCCGTGTGGCTCGGGGGAGCAGTACTGATCTAGGGGACCCGATACCAGGCCCGGGCATTACCGTCGAGCACAGCGGGGAGGTCGCCGCCGACGGCCCCGGAGATGATGTCGATGTCGGTCTCGGAGAACGGCCGTGGGGCTCGTGTACCGGGCAGGTCGGTGCCGAACAGCAGTGCCTCCGGGTTCACGCGGTGGATCTGCTGCAGGGTATCGACGATGTCGAGGTCCACGCGCCCGAATCCCGTTGCCTTGACGCGTACTCCGCGGTCGACGAGGTTCAACAGATAGGGAAGTCCCTGCGTCGACAGTCCCAGATGGTCGATGCTCACCGCCGGTAGTTTCGCGAGGATCGGCTCGAGCGAGAGCAGCAACGACGCGTCGACGTACAGCTCGGCGTGCCAGCCCACCAGTTCGTGCACGCGTCGGGCCTGCGTGGTGAGCATCTCGACGTCGGTTTCACCGCGTTTGAGGTTGAATCGCATCGCCCGCACGCCTGCCTCGTCGAGGGCGACGATCTCCTCGTCCGTGCACTCCGGATCGAGCTGAGCCACCCCCACCCAGCCGCGTCCGAGCGTCTCCAGTGCGGCCAACAGATAGCTCTGATCGGTGCCTTGGAACGATGCGGTGACCACGGCACCGCCGGTGATCCCGAGCCCGTCGACGTCGTAGAGATAGTTCGAGACGGTGTACGGATCCGGCGTGTATCCCTGGTTCTCGATCAGCGGAAATCTGGGGTCGATGATGTGTAGGTGGGCGTCGAACACGGGTCCCAGCATGCCAGCTCGCCGATTCGCCGTCGCGGCGACCTGGCTCGGTGTTTGAATGCGAAATATGAAACCGGAGACCACCGTCGTTCTCGACGGATACACGTATTTCGAATGTCCACGCTGGCACGACGGGAGGATCTGGGTATCGGACTTCTACAGTCATCGCGTCGTATCCGCCCTCGAGGACGGTTCCGATGTGCGAGTCGAGGCCGAGGTGCCCAATCAGCCGTCGGGCCTGGGCTGGTTACCCGACGGCCGGCTGTTGATCGTCTCGATGCGCGATTACAAACTGCTACTACGCGAGCACGATGGTTCGCTGACCGTCCATGCCGATCTGTCGACGTACGTGAAGGCGAACCTCAACGACATGCTCGTCGACGCGCAGGGACGCGCGTACATCGGCAATTTCGGGTTCGATCTGATGAACTTCGCGCCCGTCGAGACGGCAGATCTGATTCGCGTCGACCCGGACGGGTCCGCGCACGTCGTGGCCTCGGACCTGTACTTCCCCAACGGAATGGCGTTCACCGATTCCGGTGAACTGCTCGTCGACGAGACGGTCGGGAACCGGGTCAGTGCCTTCGACATCGCCGAGGACGGATCACTGGGGGAGCGGCGTGTTTGGGCGACGTTCGGTGAACTGCCGTCGTCGACGGACATGGCAACGGCCATGAGTGAGGTGAAGGTGGCTGCCGACGGCTGCTGCATCGACACCGACGGCACGATGTGGATCGCCGACGCACTCGGTCAGCGCGTGTTGCACGTCGCGCCGGGCGGAGAGGTTCTCGAGCAGCTCGACTTCGATCTCGGAGTGTTCGCGTGCGGACTCGGCGGATCCGACGGCCGCACGCTGTTCGTCTGCGCTGCACCCGATTTCAACGAGCATCAACGCAAGATCGAAACCGAGGGAAAGCTGCTGGCGGTTCGGGTGTAGAGCGCTCCGCGCATGTGAGTGGAAACTCGTAGCCTGCTACGCGTTTCCACTCAGTGATACTGGAGTCGTTCGTCGGGGTGGAAGGTATGACTCGTTTCCGCTCTGACGCCGATGGCTGTCTTTCATGTGATGTGTCGGCCTTCGTCTCGACGGACATCGTTCACACGCGACCGGTGGGCGGAGTGACTTGATAGGAGCCTGACCAAAGAGTCCCGTCACTGTGTTGTCCGCCGTCCCGGC
>NZ_JBFBMD010000028.1:0-48913 GCF_040686915.1 Rhodococcus sp. NPDC077669
ACATCTGTGGCTCTACCGGCCAGGACCCACTCCTGTCGGCAACCCACGCTTACATGCGGAGGGGCCCCAGCCAAGACCTCCATACCGTCTACTCGTGCGGAACGACGACCACCGGCACCGGGGCAGCACGCAGAATCTTGGCGGCACTCGAGCCCAGGAACACCCGCTTGGGGATCGCCAGCCGACTCGAGCCGAGCAACAACATATCACCCGGTTTCCACTCGAGGTTGCCCACGGCCTCGTCCAGTGTCGACCCGTCGGCCACCACGGATTCCAGGCCTTCGATGCCGGGGAGGGTGCGGGCCGCGAGTTCCAGATTCTCCTGTGCGGCAGCGACTTGCCGTCGACGCGTGTCCAGTGAAGTCTCGTCGCTCGGGGTTCCGGTCGATTCCAGAGAGACCAGCGAGACCAATCGAAGAGGCACGTGCGCAGCGCTGGCGAGAGTGAAAGCGAACGGCAACGGGTTCGGGGCGGATGACCGGGTTGGGACGGCGACGGTGAGATCGGTGATCGGTGCGCTGCAGAGCCGGTAACCCCGAGGGGCAAGTGCCAACGGAACTTCCGAGGCGTGCAGAAGCTGACCGGCGACCGAGCCGATCGAATGTCGGTTCAGCAGGCCGTCACTGGCACCGCCGACAACGATCATGTCGGCATCGGAGTTCACGGCGAAGTCGATCAGGGCGCGGGCGAACGACTCGTGGCCGATCACGTGCGTGGTCACCTCGATACCCGACGGGACCTGGGCGGCCGCGTCGTCCACCCAGCCCCTCGCCTTGGCCTCGAGGATCTTTCGATACGGTCCACTGCCTTCCATGACAGGTTCGTCGACGGCCATGACCAGCACGATGTCGATGGACGCGTCGAGGGCGCGGGCGAGGGCGGTGGCCAGGGCTACGCCGTCGTCGCCGCTCGGGGTGGCGAGGTAGCCGACGGTGATCTTCATGAGTTTCGGTCCTTCTCTTCTAGTAAGTGTCCGGAACCTTGACTTCGGTGGACGCGGTGAGTGTTTTGCCCTGGAAGAAATCCTTATTACCCACGAAGCACAGCAGCATCAGGGGGATTCCGAGTACCAGCATGCCGACACCGAGGACGAACACTCCGCCGATCGGACCGTAGACGGTGTAACCGTAGTCGGGCTTGATCATGTCGACTGCGCTCTGCACGAACGCCCACGTCATGGACAGCCCACCGAGAAGTGGAAAGATGCCGCGCATGAACAGGTTTCGGGCGGACGAGAACAGTGTCCGACGGAAGTACCACGTGCACGCGTATGCGGTGATGCCGTAGTAGAACGCGACCGCGAGCCCGAGCGATGCCACCGAATCCTGCAGCGCGTTGGCGCTGACGAAGGTGAGCACAAGGTAGAACATCAGGGCTGCGGCACCCATCACGAGCGTGCCGAAGCCGGGCGTCATGTACTTGGGGTGCACGCTGGCGAACCGCTTGGGGATTGCCTCGTAGACGGCCATCGACAGTGTTCCGCGGGCCGTGGGCAGGATGGTCGTCTGTGTAGAGGACAGCGCCGAGATGGACACCGTCAACAGCAGCAGCGACGCGACGATCGAGCCGGCGACCGGATCGCCGAGAATGGTGAGCACATCGTCGATGTTGTCCGGGTTGTTCAGACCGATACCCGTGTCTCCGAACCCGGCGAACGACTGCACGGCGTATCCGACGAGCACGTAGGTCGCGACGAGAATCAGCGTGGTGATCACTGCGGCTCGTCCCGGCGTCTTCTCCGAGTCCTTCGTTTCCTCGCCGACGGCAAGGCAGGCATCCCATCCCCAGTAGATGAAGATGCACAGGATGATGGCCTGGGCCGCGTCGGACATCGTCACCCCGGTGGGCACCAACCAGCTCCATTGCGGCGTGATGGCCTGCGGACCGGCCGTACCCGTCCCCACCTTGACCAGTGCCGTCACCGACACTCCGATGAGTACGCCGAACTGGACGACCAGCAACACGTTCTGCATGCGTTCGCTGATGAGGATGCCGCGAAAACTGACGTAGGTCATCGCGACGATGAAGAACGAACCGAGGGCGACCTTGGCCGCGGTGGACTCCGCCAAGTCCGACAGGCCGAGGAACTCGAACAGGTAGATGGCTGCGATCTCGGCGACGTTGGCCAGCACGATGATCGCCGAGACGGCCAGCCCCCACCCGGCCATCCAACCGACCCAGGGCCCGAAGGCCTTGGTGCCCCAGGTGAACGACGTCCCGCAGTCCGGTGTGTCGCGCCCGAGCTCGCGGTAGGCGAAGGCGGTGAGCAGCATCGGAACGAAGGCGATGAGAAACATCGACGGTGCTTTGTCGCCGACGGCCAGAACGACGTAGCCGAGGGTGGCGGCGAGACTGTAGGCCGGGGCCACCGCCGACAGTCCGATGACGATGTTGCCGACCAACCCGAGCGCGCCGGTGTTGAGTCCCTTGCCCGGAATGGTGTTGGGCGGTTCCGCAATCGACATAGGTCTCTCCGAGGTTCGAGTCGACCGAGGCGTCGGAAGTGGACCCGACAGAATCGGTCGCGTGTGATGGATGAACACTACGATTTCCGTCGCCGATTCGCTGTGTATCGACGGAATAGTTTTCATCGGAGTAACAATGCAACGAAATAGGTCGCGGAAGCGGCGGACGTCGGGGGAATCCGCGGACTCGCCGAGTGGCGATGACAGGCGCGCGTCCGCGCACGACGCGCGCTACCGTCGACACATGAGCACCGCGGAGAACACTCAGTCCTCGATCGGTGGCAGTGCGCCACTCGATCTCGCGTCCATCAGGTCGGCTCCGAAGGCGTTGCTCCACGATCACCTCGACGGCGGACTCCGACCGCAGACCGTGCTCGAACTGGCCGACGAATGCGGATACGACGGGTTACCCGCGACCGACGGTGCCGCTCTGGGGGAGTGGTTCCGCGACGCAGCGGACAGCGGATCGCTCGAGCGCTACCTCGAGACCTTCGCGCACACCGTGGCTGTCATGCAAACCCCCGAGGGGTTGTTCAGGGTGGCGCGCGAATGCGCCGAGGATCTGGCCGACGACGGCGTCGTGTACGCCGAGGTGCGCTTCGCGCCGGAACAGCACCTCGAACGCGGGCTGACCCTCGACGAGGTCGTCACCCACACCCTCGCCGGTTTCGAGGCGGGCATCTCCGCAGCCAAGGTGCGGGGCAAGAACATCACCATCGGCACCCTGCTGACGGCCATGCGGCACGCCGCACGTTCACGAGAGATCGCGGAACTGACGGTGCGTTTCCGTGACCGCGGGGTGGTGGGCTTCGACATCGCCGGGGCCGAGGCGGGCTTCCCTCCCAGCCGCCATCTCGACGCCTTCGAATACATGCGAGCCAGCAACGCGCACTTCACCATTCACGCGGGCGAAGCGTTCGGTCTGCCGTCCATCCAGGAGGCAGTGGCGTTCTGCGGGACCGACCGGCTCGGACACGGAGTGCGGATCACCGACGACATCACGACGAACTCCGACGGCACGCCGTCACTCGGTCTGTTGGCCGCGTACGTCCGCGACACCAGGATGCCTCTGGAGTTGTGCCCCAGTTCCAACGTGCAGACCGGTGCCGTCGAATCGTTGGCGACACACCCCTTCGATCTGCTCGCACGACTGCGGTTTCGCGTCACCGTGAACACCGACAACCGATTGATGAGCGACACCTCGATGAGCCGAGAGATGGTCAAACTGGTGGATACGTTCGGCTACGGGTGGAGTGACCTTGAGCGATTCACCATCAATGCGATGAAGTCCGCATTCCTGCCGTTCGACGAGCGATTGGCGTTGATCGACGACGTCATCAAGCCCGGCTACGCGGTGCTGATCGGCTGACGAGCGAGCGCGCGGCCGGACGGGAACGCCCTACTTCTTGCGGAGACGGCTCTCGAACTCTCGCTCGAGGGCGCGCCAGGCCTCGGCCTCGACGTCGAACGGTGCGCTCGGGGCCAGCCGATCGGGACTGGGCTCGAGGGTGTACGAGACGTACCAGCCCAACGGTGTGGACGTGGCGAGGGCCTCGTCCACCGAGCTGTCGCCGGCGAAATCGGCTGCATCGGTGAACAATTCGACGGCAAGATCGAGCTGGTCGACGTCCACCGCGGTGGGCCCGTCGGCAAGGTCGTCGGCGAGTCCGGGCAGTACGTAGACGTTGTCGTCGGTGATCGTGATGTCCAGGGAGCCGTCGATCGCGGCGGTCTGAACATCGGAGTAGGTGCCGACCTGCGCCAGGTCGTGATCGTGATCGTCGGCGAGATAGCGAGCCAGCGACCGCTCGGACCCGAACACGCTGATGGCTCCACCGCGGCCGAGGAAGACGGGCTTGTCTCCGAGGTAGCACCGCAGGGTGTACAGCGTGTCGTCGGACGTGATGATGCGAATGGGATCGATACCGACGGTGGTCCAGAACGTCTCCTCCGCCGCGGCAGCGGCGATGGGATCTCGGTCGACGTCGTCCTCGTCGCTCTCTGCGTCGTCGCCGGACTCTTCGTCCTCGGTGTCGTCGTCGATGTCGTCCGTTGCGTCGTCTGCATCGACGGCGTTCTCCGCAGCCGCGGTGATCTCCGCGTCGGCGACGGCAACGGCGGCGCTGTCGACGTCGGGGGAGGTCACGATGGAATCGACTGCGTCGAGGACTTCGTCCCAATGCTTCGCCACTGCTGCGCCGATGCGGTCCCACAGCTCGGCACCTTCACGGCCGAGAAAGTTCTCGACGCCACCGGCCACCGCTCCAACGAACGGATTGGTTCCGAAAAAGCTTGTGATGGGCCGTAGTTCGCAGACATCACCGATGGACGAGACGATGTCGAAGGTGGCCTGCAGTTCGGCGAGAACGTCGGCTTCGGGGTCTGCAGCCACCAACTCGGGGACTGCGACGAGGTCGAACCGATGCAGCTCGTCGGGCTCGAGTTCGTAGGCCGCGAGAGCGGACACCACCGGCCACGACGGGTGGTCGACGAGGTCGTTGTCGTCGTCGGATCGGACGAATGCGGCGAGCTCGGCAACCGTGGCGAATCCGTAGAGATCTTCCTCGTGTCCGAGGAATGCCTCCCATTCGTCGTCGCCTTCTCGCCACTCCGGTGCCCACAGAGTCGAGAAGTCACCGGCGGTCAGACCGAGTTCGATCGGGATGATGTCTCCAGCCATGGCGCGAAGCCTATCTCAGGAGTCTGTGAACGAAGCCTGCAGACTTTGCAGGATGGTCTCGCGCAGGTCCAACGCTGCGGACGCCGCCTCGGCAGCTGTGAGAACGATGGTCGACGCGAGTTCGCGGGCAGTCACCGATCCGAGATCCTCCGCGAGATCGAGGCCGACCATGGCCCCGGTTCCGTCCGCGACGACGGTCACGAGCCCGTTGGGCGAGGCCACTCGAATCCTGATGTGGTCGACGCGCTCCTGTGTCTCACGTAATCCGTCGAGCCGGTGTCGGGCGTTGTCGATCACGGTGTCGAGATCGGTGGGGTGAGAGTGGGTCATACCGGTCGCAACCAACTCGTGGGTGCCGGTTCCTGGGCCAGATCGTCGTTCGCGTCGGCGGCCGTCCGGGCGTGGGTCGGCAGACCCAGGCGATCGAGGATATCGGAGGGAACCCCGTCCTCGGCCAACCGGATTCGGCGCTGTGCCCGAGCGGCTGTGGTCGCCCGCGTGCATCGATCCAGGATCGTCGACGCCAATGCTGTTCCCCCGTAACGTAGTTCACGTTCATCGATAGCGATTGCGATCGGCACTCCATGCTCGGTGGCGCGAACGGATACCGAGCCGGATCGAGTTGCCGATACCGCGCTGACGACGGTGGTGTTCGCGTCCGTCATTGACTTCCTCTCATTCGGTCTGCCTCTCGTTCGGTCCGACCGTTACTGGGTCGGGCGGTAGAAGCCCTTGAATGCCATGTCGCTGTTGGTCGTTCTGATCGGTCCTACCTGCACCGGGTCTCCCGCCTCGACGAGCTGGCCGTTGCCGATGACCATCGCTACGTGGCCGTCCCACACCGCGAGATCGCCGGGCTGTACGTCACCGGCCGCGACCGACGAGCCGATGTCCTGTTCCTGCGCCAGCCGGGGGATGTCGACGCCCTGCTGTGCGTACGCCCATTGGGTCAACCCACTGCAGTCCAGTCCGGTGCCCGGCGTCGTACCGCCCCAGGCGTAGGGGACGCCCTGCTGCGTCAGCGCGCTGCGAACGGCACCTGCGGCTTCGGCGTTGGGGGCAGTGACGGTGCTCCCGTCGGGCAATCGCACCTCTACTCCTCGGCCGGCGTCCCCGGCGCGGGGTGAATCCATCGCCGAATTGCCCAAGAAGTGCTGTGCTCCACCGGCTCCGGGGGAGTCCGGCGTGCCGCCGGTTTGTGAGAGCGGCAGCGCGAACGTCTTCGCCAGCTTCTCCCCGGTCTCGATCACCTGAGCCGTTGCAGGTGAGGTCATCAGGTTCGAGGGCGAGCCCGGCACCGCTGCCGGGCCGGAGTCGATGGGTGCGGGGACCGCGGGCGGGGAGGCCAGCTCGCCGGCTGTCGCAGCGTGCACGGCCAGTTCAGCGCGCACACGCGCAACCACCGCCAGGGCACGCTCGAGGTGCTCGATCGCGGCCGAGATCAGCATCGTCTGCCCCATCGGGGTGGCGATGATCGGTCCTGCGGAAAGGGCGATGCCCACGAACGACTGCACTATTGCCTGTAGTTCGACGAAACCCTGCTCGGTATCCCGACATGCCCGATCGACGACGGCGGCGATATCGTCCGCGTGATCGGCAAGGGCCAGAGCACTCGCATGAGCGTTCTCGGCGTACCGAAGTGCTGCGTCCGCGGCGTCGCCGTTCCAGTTCGAAGCAAGTTCGGTGATCGCGATGCGGCCGATTCCCTGGGCGGCCTCGATCGCAGCCGACGACAGTCGCAACACGTCCGCGGGGCCTCCGGAGGGAACGGTACCGCCGCCGAAGGCACCGAGTAGCTCGACGATGGGGCGAGAGAGTAGATCGATCATCGCCGCTTACCGAGCGTCCGGTGCGCGACCGGCAGAGTGGGCCGTGACGGCCGCCCCGGTTGCGTCGTCGGTGCGGGCGTACGACACCGCAGCATCGGCGGCCGCAGAACCGAGGCTCGCCACCGCTCCCGCCAGGCGAACGACCGCATCGGTATGCGCCAGATGGGTTCCGGTCACCGTGGCCAGAAATTCCTGCCCGATCAGGCCGAACACCGGCGCCAACACGGCGGGCCCGCAGGCAGCGGCGGCAGCACCGGCCGCCGCGATCTGCTCGGCCATGGTCGACGCAGCCGCACCGTAGGCGAGCACCCCCTCGGTCTCGACGACGAGTTCGTCCATGAGTCCCCCTGAAATCGCGTGCGTTCGCGCAGTCGCCGAATGCGACGCCCAACTGGTTCGACGCGACTGCGGGCACATCGGTTCCCACGACTTGCCGTTCACCGTGCGTCTCGGCGATCTCCTCCGCTGGGGCTCATCGTGTGGGCCTCATGGTGCTGGGCCTTATCCTGTGAGACATGGATACACACGTGGTCGACCACCCACTGGCCGCCGCCCTGCTCACCACCATGCGGGACGAGCGGAGCGACAACGCCACGTTCCGCACTGCGCTCCGCCAGCTCACCCACATGCTGGTGTACGAGGCCACCAGGGACGCCGACATCGACACGTTCGAGGTACGTACTCCCGTCGCAGTCACCCAGGGCACCCGGTTGGCTCGTCCGCCGCTGCTCGTGCCCGTACTGCGTGCCGGTCTCGGCATGGTGGAGAAGGCGAGCGGTCTGATTCCACAGTCTCGCGTCGGGTTCGTCGGGATGGCCAGGGACGAGCAGACGCATCAGCCGGTGCCCTACATGGAGTCCCTGCCCGACGACCTGTCCCAGACTCCGGTCTATGTGCTCGACCCCATGCTGGCGACCGGCGGATCGATGGTGCACACGATCGAGCTGCTCGTCGGACGCGGCGCAACCGATGTCACTGCCATCTGCGTCGTGGCCGCCCCCGAAGGCGTCGCAGCGCTCGAAGCATCGGGACTCCCGGTGCGACTCGTTGCCGCGAGCATCGACGACGGACTCAACGACAATGCCTTCATCGTCCCGGGCCTCGGCGACGCGGGCGACCGTCAGTTCGGGCCCCGCTGATTCGCTCCGGTGCAACCCTGCTCGCGCTCGGGGTGTCCTGGCCCTCCGCCGGTCCTGACACCCCGCGGTTGCGCCTGCTCGACATCGAGGCCGAGCAGGTCGAGTTTCAGGAGCTGGTGGGTAACACACTGAGCTACCGCGCTCTCGGCGGTGCGGCAGACCGATACTGCACGGGCCGAACGGCATTCACTGCGGACGGGCCGCCGCGGTACGTTCCGTGCCCGGGCCGGGAGCCGGCCGTCGGATCGAGCCAGTGTGCACGGTGCGCGGACAAGGACGTGTTTCGTTTCGTTCATACCGTGCACCGCAGCGGATTCGTCTCGCGTGATCTGGAAAAGCATGTCATGGCACCGCATTGGCTCTACCTGGCGGCGTTTGCCAACGGCACCTTCAAGATCGGGACGGCCGCGCAGACTCGCAAATGGGGTCGGCTGGCCGAGCAGGGGGCTATCTGTGCGCAGTACGTCGCGCACGCGGACGACGGCAAGGCCGTGCGTGTCGCCGAGGACCTGGTGACCGAAAGGCTCGGACTACGGCAGGCCGTACGGTCGGCGACGAAAGCAGCATCGCTGTGCGTGCCACTCGATCTCGACCGGTTGGAGGCAGGCACTGCCGCGCGTGCGGAGCAGGTCCGTCAGCTGTTGACCGACGCCGCGATCGGCGGATGTCGGCCGATCGCGGAGCGGTGGACTCCGCCTGCGGGGCGGGAAACATTGAGCGAAAACGATACTCGGGTTGCCTACCCCGCCGATGTCGCAACCGGCTCTCATGGACTGCAGATCAGGACATGCGTCGGGCAGGCGGTGATCGCCTCGGTCGACGAGCAGACCTACGTCGCGGATCTGGCGGCATTGAAGGGTCGGCGCATCGAACTCGGGGCCTTCACGTCCGATCTGCCTGCGGTGCAGTCGGCACTGTTCTGAGTTACAGCTCTTTTGCGAACGCGGAGAGCTGGGCCAGGAGTTCGTACGCCGTCGCTCTCGCCCTCGCCAGATCCTGCCGGTCCGAGACGGGCTCGACGACCTCGAGGTACGCCTTGAGCTTGGGTTCGGTCCCGGACGGTCGCACGATGACCCGGAGTCCGGATCCCGCGATTTCGACTGCGTCGGTGCGCAACTCGTCGTCCCGGTCGGCGTAGTCCATGACAGTCACCGTGCGTCCGGCCAGCTCGGTCGGCGGCGTGCTGCGCAGTCGGCGCATCATGTCCCCGATGTCGGTGAGATCCTGCACTCGGCGCGACACCTGCGCACCGCTGTGGACTCCGAATTCGACGGCGAGGTCGTCGAGTACGTCGAGTAGCGTGCGTCCGTCCTGCTTCAGCGCTGCCGCGAGGTCCGCCAGTACGACGGCGGCAGAAATCCCGTCCTTGTCCCGCACCACATTCGGATCTACGCAGTGACCGATCGCTTCTTCGTAGGCGTACACGAGGCCGTCTCCGGCGCGCACGAGCCATTTGAAACCGGTCAGTGTGCGGGCATAGCGCGCGCCGCGGGCCGGTGCCAGTGCCGAGAGCAGCTGCGAGGACACGATGGTATTGGCCACCAGTGAGCCGGGCGGCGCGTCACGCAGCAGGTAGTCGGCCAGCAGAGCGCCGGTTTCGTCCCCGGTCAGCATCCGCCAACCGTGAGCGTCTCGGACTCCGACTGCGCAGCGATCGGCATCGGGGTCGAGTGCGACGGCGAGGTCGGCGCCGGTCTCGGCCGCCAGCGCGAGAACCGCGTCCGCAGCACCCGGCTCTTCCGGGTTGGGGAAGGTCACCGTCGGGAAGGACGGATCGGGCTCGAACTGCTCCTCGACCACCCGGATGTCGCGGAACCCAGCGCCGCGCAGTGCCGCCACGGCGAGTTCTCCGCCGACGCCGTGCAGTGCGGTCAGGGCGATACGAACATCGCGTGATCTCGAACGGGGCAGTCTCACAACCGAATCGAGGTAGCGCGACGCGATGTCCGAGCCGCTGGGCTCGACGGCTGTGCGAGGCACGTCGACTGCATCTGCACTGGCGTCGATGAGCGCCTCGATCTGGGCATCGCTCGGCGGAACCAACTGCGACCCGCCCCGCAGATACACCTTGTACCCGTTGTCGGCGGCCGGGTTGTGCGAGGCGGTGATCTGCACCCCCAGCTCGGCATCGAGCGCCCGTACGGCGAAGGCGACAACGGGCGTGGGGAGTGGTCGAGGGAGAAGGACCACCGAAAATCCCTGCGCGGCCAACGTTTCCGCCGCTGCGAAGGCGAACTGTTCCGAACCGGTGCGCGCGTCACGGCCCACCACGACGGTGGATCCGCCGAGGCCCTGCCCGAGCAGCCACGCTGCGATACCGGCGGTTGCTCGCACGACCACGGCGACGTTCATGCCGTTCGGGCCGGCGCGCACCGGCCCTCGGAGGCCGGCGGTGCCGAAGGTCAACGGACCGCTGAATCGGTCCGCGAGTTCGGAATCGGAGAGGCCGTCGAGTTCGTCGCGGCTCGCCGGATCGGGATCTCCCGCGATCCAGCGTTGCACACGCTCGGTGAGATCCTCGATCACAGTCGGGTGACCAACTCGTGCAGCAGAGCGCCCATCCGAGCTGCCGAATCCTTGCCCGCAGCGAGCACTTCGGAGTGATCGAGGTGTTCTCCGGTCATGCCGGCAGCGAGGTTGGTGACCAACGAAATTCCCAGCACGCGAGCACCCTTTGCACGGGCGGCAATCGTCTCGTGCACCGTCGACATGCCCACCAGATCTGCACCGAACGTGCGCAGCATCTTGATTTCGGCAGGCGTCTCGTAGTGAGGGCCCGGCAGTCCCGCGTAGACGCCGTCCTCGAGAGACGGATCGATCTCGGCCGCGAGAGCGCGGAGTTCGGGTGAGTAGGCACCGACGAGATCGACGAATTCGGCGCCGACGAGCGGCGAACGGGCGGTCAGGTTGAGGTGATCGGAAATCAGAACGGGTTGGCCGACGCTCATGCCTTCACGGATGCCGCCGGCGGCGTTGGTGAGGACGACGGTCGTCGCGCCTGCCGCGATCGCGGTGCGCACCGGGTGCACGACGCGTCGGAGGTCGTGACCCTCGTATGCGTGCGTACGGCCCTGAAGTAACAGAGTGTGGGTTCCGCCCACGTCCACCGAGGTGATCGTGCCGGAATGGCCCGACGCGGACGGCGGCGCGAAGCCGGGGAGATCGGCCATGCGCACGGTCGCGGTGGGGGAGCCGAAGACATCTGCGGCCGCCTGCCAGCCGGAGCCGAGGACGATGGCGACGGCATGGGTGTCGATGCCGGTCGCTGCAGCGAGAGCATCGGCGGCGGTGCGCGCCGCCGCATCGGGATCGGTCACGGGATCGGTTGCTCGTGCGTCGGAAGTTGCCACGATGAACAACAGTATGAGATCGCTGCGATGGATGTGGAACCGAGACGGTGCGACCGGGAAGTTACCGCCGAGTAGTATCCGCTGCATGCCTTATCTCGAACGCGACGGTGATGTCCACATCTTGTTCCTCGGTGCCCAGGAGGGCGCGGGCAATCCAGAGAACAGGTTCAACCCCGACTGGATAGATGCCGTCCATGCACTGCTCGACGAGGTCGAGGCATCGACCGGTCCGGCCGCGCTGGTCACCACCTCGGCAGGCAAGTTCTACAGCAACGGACTCGATACCGATTGGCTGTTCGCGAACCTGGACCGGATCACTTGGTACCTCGACCGCGTGCACACGCTCTACACGCGGCTGCTGGCGTTCCCGATGCCCACGGTCGCAGCGGTGCAGGGCCATGCGTTCGGTGCCGGCGCGATGTTCGCAACATCGCAGGATTTCCGCATCCAGCGCGCAGACCGAGGCTTCTACTGCCTGCCGGAGGTCAACCTCAACATGCCGTTCACCGTCGGCATGTCTGCCCTGATCAATTCCAGGCTGCCCAAACAGACCGCCGTCGAGGCGATGCTGACCGGCCGTCGTTACGGCGGGGCCGATGCGGTGGCCGCAGGAATCGTCGAGGCCACCGCGTCCGAGGAATCGGTGGTCTCCGACGCCGTTGCCAAGGCGGCGGCGCTGACCAGCACCCGGGGAGCGAACCTGGCCGGCATCAAGAGTCGGATGCACGTGGACCTGCTCGCTGCGCTGACGACGCCGACGGACGACAGCAACTTCAGCTTCGGCAACTAGCCCGTCCGGCACTGTTCGGGCTCGGAGTCGGCACAGCCGTTCCGACACGCCGCCGCGCTAGTGACACACTGTCTCTCGTGATCGACGAACCGAACAGTGCCGCCGTGGGCGAGGAGATCGGCCGCGCGCTCGCTCACGCAACCGACGAACTGGTTGCGCTGTCGCACTCGATTCACGCAGAACCGGAACTGGCGTTCGAGGAATATCGCAGCGTTGCGAAGGTCCTCGACACGCTTCGCGCCCACCATTTCGAGATCGAATCCGGGGTCGCCGGCATCGACACCGCATTCACCGCGTCGGTGGGTAGCGGCGAGCTCGTGATCGGAATCTGCGCGGAGTACGACGCGTTGCCCGAGATCGGTCATGCCTGCGGCCACAACATCATCGCCGCGTCCGCGGTGGGTGCCGCCCTGGCGCTCGCGCCGGTGGCCGATGCTCTCGGCATCACGGTCCGAGTGCTCGGCACCCCTGCCGAGGAAACGGGCGGTGGCAAGGTCCTGATGCTCGAGCGCGGCGTCTTCGACGACATCGGTGCCGCACTGATGGTGCATCCGGGCCCGTTCGACATCGTGGGCGCGACGTCGCTGGCATTGGCCGACGTTGCCGTCAAATTCACCGGCCGTGCGGCCCATGCGTCGGCCGCCCCCGAGTGGGGAATCAACGCGGGCGATGCCGTCACCGTCGCGCAGGTGGCGCTCGGGCTCATTCGGCAGCACCTCTCGCCCGGCCAACAACTGCACGGCATCGTCAGCGACGGCGGCGTCGCGCCGAACATCGTGCCCGGACATGCCGAGCTGCTCTACTATCTTCGCGCGAACAGCACCGAGTCACTCGAGGCGCTGACGAAGAAGACGTTCGCCTGTTTCGAGGCGGGTGCCATTGCCACCGGATGCACACACGAAATCCGCACGGTGTCGCCGACATACGCGGCCCTGACCCCGGATTCGTGGCTGGTGGCGGCATTTCGTCAGGAAATCGAAACATTGGGACGGTCGCCCTTGGCACCGGATTTGGAAGGATTTCGCCCGTTGGGCAGCACTGACATGGGAAACGTGACGAATGTTCTACCCGGAATCCACCCCGTCGTCGGCCTCGATGCCGGAGGGGCGGTGACGCATCAACCGGAGTTCGCCGCAGCGTGTGTCACCGAGTCCGCCGATCGTGCACTGCTCGACGGTGCTCTCGCCCTCGCCGGAACGGCCGCTCGCGCCGCAGCCGATCCACAGACCCGGGCGCGTCTGCTCGACGGTGTGAACGCTCGATCCGCGGTGCAGCGATGAGCGCAGGCGAAGAGGCAGAAGTTCGGATGAGCGCAGGCGAAGAGGCAGAAGTTCGGATGAGCGCAGGCGAAGAGGCAGAAGTTCGGATGAGTTCACGTGAAGCCGCGATCGATCGGTGGATTCAGGCTCACACAGAAGATCTGTCCCTGTGGCGTCGGCACATTCACGCCCATCCGGAACTGGCCCGTCGTGAATTCGCTACGACGGCGTTCGTCATGGAGCAGCTCTCGGCGGCAGGCCTGTCACCCAAACCGCTGCCCGGCGGCACGGGCTTGATCTGCGATATCGGTCCCGACGGCCCACGCGTCGCGCTGCGCGCGGACATGGACGCGTTGCCGCTGCAGGAGATCACCGGTGCGCCGTACACGTCGACGGTTCCCGGCGTATCCCACGCGTGCGGGCACGATGCCCACACCACGGTGTTGCTGGCGACCGGACTCGCGCTGGCGTCGCTGCCGGACCTGCACTATGGCGTTCGGCTGATCTTTCAACCTGCCGAGGAGGTCATGCCGGGCGGTGCACTCGACGCCGTTGCCGCGGGTGCGCTCGACGGGGTGTCGAAGATTTTCGCGTTGCACTGCGATCCGCGGCTCGAGGTGGGGCAGGTGGGAGTGCGTGTCGGGGCCATCACCTCCGCCGCCGACACCGTCGAGTTGCGTCTGGACTCGCCTGGCGGGCACACGTCGAGGCCGCATCTGACGACCGATCTGGTCTACGCATTGGGGACCGTCATCACCGGGCTGCCCGGCATGTTGAGCAGACGAATCGATCCGCGAACCAGCACAGTGATGGTCTGGGGCGCGGTCGTGGCGGGGCAGGCCCCCAACGCCATTCCGCAGACCGGCATGCTCACCGGAACAGTACGGACCGGCGACCACGAAACGTGGGCGCTGCTCGAGCCGCTCGTTCGCGAGATCGTCACCGGTCTGCTGGCACCGACCGGGGTGCGATTCGAGCTGCACTACCGTCGCGGCGTACCGCCTGTGGTGAACGACCCGGCGTCCACGGCCACCTTCGAGAAGGCCATCGGCCGAGTCGGTCCGGCGGCGTTGGCCGACACGGCTCAGTCCGGTGGCGGCGAGGACTTCTCGTGGTACCTGGAGAACGTGCCGGGAGCGATGGCCCGACTGGGCGTGTGGTCGGGGACCGGTCCGCAACTCGACATCCATCAGCCGACATTCGACCTCGACGAGCGAGCCTTGGCCGTGGGTGTGAAAGTGATGACCGGGATCGCATTGGATCCGAACTAGCGGTCGGGCGGTGGTCGTCGCCGCTGACCGCGAACTTCTACGACGTGGTGCCCGGCCCCACGTTGCGGCTGTTCCTGGTGCGTAGGTCGCGCACGTATTCGGCTGGGGCACCGGCAATTTCGGCTGCCTCGGCCATGACCCCGAGGTAGCGTGCCGACGGTAGGCCACCCTCGTAGGCGTCGAGAACGTAGAGCCACGCGAGGACCGGCTCGCCTCCGGTCTCGATGCGCAGCCGGATCTTGCGGTGGATGCCGAGCTCCGAGCCCTCCCACCGATCCAGGCTTTCCTCGTCCTCGTCGGAGACGTCGTAGAGCACCACGAAGACCTGTGAGTCCGGGTCCTCGACGATCGTGGCGAGCGCGCCCTCCCAGCCGATGTCGCCACCGCCGAAGGTCAAGCGCCACCCGTGCAGCCACCCGGTTCCCGACAGCGGTGAGTGGGGGCAACGCTGCAACATCTGCTCCGGATGCATGTTCGATCCGTAGGCGGCATAAATTGGCACGTCGGCCAGCCTAAACCGTATCGCCGCCCGTTGACGCCCCGTGGTGGTGTTTCGGTGCGTCGTCGCAGGTACGCCGAGCGACGGGTGGAGTGAAGCTAGCCTTACCGACGCGCGGAACCGGACACTGCAATACCGTTGACGTGACACAGTACAAAGATTTCAGCACGCGAGAAGAGGATCAATGACCCGGATTGTGATCATCGGTGGTGGTCCGGCAGGGTACGAAGCAGCATTGGTGGCGGCGCAGCACGGCGGACAGGTGACGCTCGTCGATTCCGACGGCATCGGTGGTGCCTGCGTTCTGTGGGACTGCGTGCCGTCGAAGACGTTCATCGCCTCGACCGGCATTCGCACCGAGATGCGTCGCGCAAGCGACCTCGGAATCTCACTCGACCCATCACAGGCAGCCGTCGCGCTGCCCCAGATTCATTCGCGAGTGAAGAGCCTCGCGCAGGCGCAGTCCACCGACATCGCGCACCGGGTCACCTCGGTGGGGGTCGAAATACTGGCTGGTCGCGCCGAGATGATCGACACGCACGTCGGATTGGCCTCGCATCAGATCAAGGCGGTGTTGGCCGACGGCGAGGAGCGAATTCTCGACGCCGATGTGGTCCTCGTCGCCACCGGAGCGCGCCCCCGCGTCGTCAAGGGTGCCGAGCCGGACGGCGAACGCATTCTCAACTGGCGTCAGTTGTACGACCTCGAAGCACTGCCCGAACACCTCGTCGTCGTGGGATCCGGTGTGACCGGTGCCGAGTTCGTCTCGGCCTACACCGAGATGGGCGTCAAGGTCACCGCGGTATCGAGCCGCGATCGCGTCCTCCCGCACGAGGACGAGGACGCTGCCCTGGTGCTCGAAGACGCGTTCAACGAACGTGGCGTCACCCTCGTCAAGCATGCCCGCGCAGACTCGGTCGTCCGCACCGACGACGGTATCGTCGTCACGCTGTCCGACGGGCGCACCGTCGAGGGCAGCCACGCGCTGATGACCGTCGGATCGGTCCCGAACACGTCGGGACTCGGTTTGGAGAAGGTCGGGATCGAGCTCGACAAGGGTGGATACCTGCGTGTCGACCGCGTGTCTCGTACCGCGGTCGCGGGCATCTACGCGGCGGGTGACTGCACGGGTCTGCTGCCGTTGGCGTCGGTGGCCGCGATGCAGGGACGCATCGCGATGTACCACGCCCTGGGCCAGGCCGTCAGTCCCATCAAGCTCAAGACCGTAGCGTCGGCGGTGTTCACGCGGCCCGAGATCGCATCGGTCGGCGTCGCACAGTCCGCGATCGATGCAGGTGACGTACCGGCACGCACGGTGATGTTGCCGTTGACGACCAACCCGCGAGCGAAGATGAGTGGTCTCAAGCGTGGTTTCGTCAAAATATTCTGTCGCCCCGCCACCGGTGTGGTCATCGGTGGTGTGGTGGTTGCTCCGAGCGCATCGGAGTTGATTCTTCCGATCGCGATGGCCGTGCAGAACAATCTGTCGGTGAACGATCTGGCCAACACGTTCTCGGTCTATCCCTCGCTGTCGGGTTCGGTCATCGAGGCCGCGCGTCAGTTGATGGCGCACGACGACCTGGACTGATTTCACAATGTGAGAAGTGCGTTTCATATTTCGGACGCACATGACATAGTCGAGAGAGCGGACACACCCGTCCGCTCTCTCTTCGACTCTGCGGATCCGCGGGCCGTTCTCCCCGTCCCTGCTGCCCTGGAGTCTCTTTCGTGTCTTCGATTCATCCGCCTGCCGATCTGGCCCGCCGTACCGCAACACTCGACAGTTCGGCCATCCGCGACCTTCTGGCCCTGACCGCTCGCGACGAGATCATCAGCCTGGCCGGCGGTTTACCGGCCACAGATCTCATACCGGTCGACCGCATCGCTGCCTCAGCGGACGCAGTGCTGCGACACTCCGACGCAGTGCAGTACTGCGAGACCCCCGGCCACCGCACACTGCGCAACGTGATCGCCGCCAGAGAGAGCGCCGTGCGCGGGGGAGTGACGGTTCCGACTGACACCGTCGTCGTGACGCACGGATCGCAGCAGGCGCTGACACTGCTCGCGCAGGCGCTGATCGACCCGGGTGCCGTCGTGGTGGTCGACGAACCGGCGTATACCGGAGCGCTGCAGGTGTTTTCGATTGCCGAGGCGCAGATCGAATCCATCCCCATCACCGATGGCGGGATGGATGTCGACGAGCTCGAAGCGCGGCTGCTCGCCGGCCTGCGGCCCGCGGTGGTCCATACGGTCGCCAACTTCCACAACCCCCGCGGCGTGACGATGACCGAGGCTCGCCGTCGCCGACTCGCGGCCCTGGCCGACCGGTACGGATTCTGGATCATCGAGGACGATCCGTACGGCGAGTTCTGGTTCGACACAATCGAATCCGGACCGTCCCCGTTGCCGATCGCGTGTCACAGCGATCGTGTCGTCAGGCTGTCGAGCGCGTCGAAGATCCTGGCGCCGACTCTGCGCGTGGGATGGTTCGTTGCCCCGCCCCGAGTGTGCGCGGCGGTGGAACTGCTCAAACAGGGTGCCGATCTGTGCGGTTCCTCGCTGACACAGCTGATGGCAGCGGACATGCTGGGCGACACCGGGTGGCTGGCGGACCACCTGACCGATCTTCGGCGTGAGTACGGTTGTCGCGCAGACGCATTGACGAGCGCTCTGTCCGGGGAATTCGGTTCGGCGCTGGACGTCTCGCGACCCACAGGTGGAATGTTCGCATGGGCGACCTTTCGCGACGGGACCGATACCACCGAGCTGCTCGCTGCGGCGCTCGCGCACGGCGTCGCGTTCGTGCCGGGTAGCGCGTTCGTGCGCGCTGCAACGTCCACGTCGGCCGAGTACTTCCGCCGCTCGCTGAGGTTGAGCTTCGCCGGCTCCACACCGGAGGTGCTGAACGAGGCAGTGCGGCGGCTGAGCGCGGCACATGCGTCGATGACACGGCGAAGCTGAACCGCGACCAGCCTGCGCTGGTTCTGCGCTCGGCCGACCTGGGGCGGTAGCCTGACGTGGGAGACATCGCGAGGAATTTTCGAGGACAGGGAGCGCCCAGTGAGCAACCGATCGAACACGAAGTTCCTCGGACCCACCCAACGGGTGGAGGCGTGGGACCAGCTCGGACGCGAACAATTCGACGTCGTGGTCGTCGGCGGTGGCGTCGTGGGTTCGGGTGCCGCGCTCGACGCCGCAACACGAGGCCTGAAGGTGGCGCTCGTGGAGGCGCGTGACTACGCGTCGGGCACGTCCTCTCGCTCGTCCAAGATGTTCCACGGTGGCCTTCGCTACCTCGAACAACTCGAGTTCGGACTCGTCCGTGAGGCGCTGCACGAACGTGAACTCTCGCTCTCCACACTCGCGCCGCATCTGGTCAAACCGCTGAAATTCCTGTTCCCCCTCACCCATCGGGGGTGGGAGCGCCCGTATATCGCGGCGGGTATCTTTCTGTACGACCGGATGGGCGGTGCCAAATCGGTTCCGCAACAGAAGCATCTGACCCGTTCGGGTGCCCTGCGGATGTCGCCCGGCCTCAAACGGAAATCGCTGATCGGCGGAATTCGGTACTACGACACCGTCGTCGACGACGCGCGGCACACGATGACCGTCGCCAGAACGGCAGCCCACTACGGCGCAGTGGTGCGGACGTCCACTCAGGTCGTGGGGTTCCTCCGTGAAGCCGACCGTGTTTCCGGTGTGCGAGTACGAGATTCGGAGACCGGGGCCACCACCGAGGTGCGTGCGCACGTGGTGATCAACGCCACGGGCGTGTGGACCGACGAAATTCAGTCGCTGTCGAACATGCGTGGTCGCTTCCGAGTACGGGCCTCGAAGGGTGTGCACATCGTGGTGCCGCGAGATCGGATCGTCAGCGAAGCCGCGATCATTCTGCGCACCGAGAAGTCCGTGCTGTTCATCATTCCGTGGGGCGCGCACTGGATCATCGGGACCACCGATACCGACTGGAACCTCGATCTCGCGCACCCTGCCGCGACCAAAGCCGATATCGACTACATTCTCGGCGAAGTCAACGGGGTGCTCGTCACGCCGCTCACGCACGACGACATCGACGGCGTCTACGCGGGATTGCGGCCGCTACTGGCGGGTGAAAGCGACGAGACGTCCAAGCTGTCCCGTGAGCACGCGGTGGCGCGGGTGGCACCGGGACTCATTGCCATCGCAGGTGGCAAGTACACGACCTACCGGGTGATGGCCGAAGACGCAGTGGATCTCGCGGCCGAGGACATCCCGGCGCGGGTGGCGTCGTCGATCACCGAGAAGGTGCCGCTCGTCGGCGCGGACGGTTACTTCGCCCTGGTCAATCAGGCCCCGCACCTGGGCGAAGTACACGGGCTGCATCCGCACCGAGTGACTCATCTGCTGGACCGATACGGCTCGCTGATCGACGAGGTGCTGGCCATGGCGGACGGCAAACCCGAACTGCTGCAACCGTTGACCGACGCGCCCGCTTATCTGCAGGTCGAGGTGGTCTATGCCGCTGCGGCCGAGGGCGCACTGCACCTCGAGGACGTGCTGTCGCGGCGCACCCGGATTTCCATCGAGTACTCACATCGTGGGATGAACTGCGCGGGTCAGGTCGCCGCACTCATTGCCCCGATCCTGGGTTGGGACGAGGCCACGGTCGACCGTGAGGTCGACACGTACCGGGCTCGGGTCGAGGCCGAGATCGCGTCGCAGCGTCAGCCGGACGACGAATCTGCCGACGCTCTGCGCGTCGTCGCCCCCGAAGCGCGTCAGGAAATTCTCGAACCCGTCCGGACCCTCTGAGTCACGGAACCCGAACCAGCGTCCGCGGTGCGCGAGCAGCCGTCGCGCCGGAAACAGCCATGACCAGCAGGGTGAGTATCGCAAGTGTCAACATACGATCCATGGTGATCGGCGAAGCTGTGAGCAGGCTTGGTCGGCCCTGACGAAGCTGTGTGAAGGCCGGTCATCTCTGGCAGTGCGGGCAGTAGTAGATCTGCCGTTCTTCGAGTGGATTGTCGCCGATCAGTCCGAACTCGATGGTGGTACCGCACCGTCGGCACGGCTTGTTCTCGCGGCCGTACACCCAGAAATGGCGACCCGCGCGACGATCCCCGGTGGTGACGCGCTGATTGCGATTCTTGTTGGCGGTGATGGTGCGGAAGGACAGGTCGATCATCTTCTTCAGGTCTCCGGATTCCTCGACCGGCGTGCGGGGATCGACTCCGCGAAGGAAACAGATCTCGTTGCGGTAGACATTGCCGAGTCCGGCTATGTTGCGCTGATCGAGCAGGGCCAGGCCGATCGGTCGGCCGGGGTCCGACTCCAGATTGGTCAGGGCGACACCTGGGTCCCAGTCGGGTCCGAGTAGATCCGGTCCGAGATAGCCGACAGCGTCGTCCTCGTTCTCGAGGATCTCCAGCACGCCCAGCTCGAATCCGATGGCCTGCGCCTTCTCGGTGTTCAGAATGATCCGAGCTTGGAAGGCCGGACGACGCCAGCGAGACCCCAGTGCATAGACGTGCCAGGTGCCTTCCATCTTCAGGTGCGAGTGGATCGAGTAGCCGCCCACTCTGATCAGCAGGTGTTTGCCCCTCGACGCGACAGACTCGACCGTTTCGCCGGTGAAGTCGACTGTGGCGTAACGGGGTACACGAATGTCGCAGGCAGTGAGCTGCTGGCCCTCGAGCGCTGCCCGCAGAGTGTTGGCGGCGCGCCAGACGGTATCGCCCTCGGGCATCTACGTCCTCTCTCGTTCTTCGGTTCTCTTTTTCGTCAGTGGTGCGGTGCCTCAGCGCCGCAGGCGTAGTCCGCGGGGAGTCGCCGAGAAACCGGCCGCGGTCAACGTCTTGGAGAAGTCCGTGCCGTGGATGTCGTGACCGTTGATCCGTTCGACCAGTAACTTGTCCACCCCGCCGCGCTTGACCGTGGTCGCCAATGCCGTTGCTGCAGAAGCGATGTCCTCGGTGTTGTCGCCGAAGGTCAGCACCGACTTTCCGCCACGTTCGACGAACATCGTCAACTCACCGCGAACGAGGACTACCAGTGCACCGGCCTTGCGACCCGGCCGGTGCTTCGTCGTGTCGTCGGTGTCTTCGCCGCCGGCCTTCGGCCAGGGCAGTGCTCCGCCGTAGGGGTTGGCCGGATCGCAGGACGCGAGTACGACGGCGGTGGCGTTCTTCTTCGGTTCGTCGTAGCTGCGCAAACGGTCGACGACGTCGGAGGTGGAGAACTGAGCGCCGCCGAGCGAATCGACGAAATAGCCGCGGCGGCAGCGACCCGAATCCTCGAACCCCGTCAGCACCTTGTACATCGTGGCGAACCCGCCGGGGACACCTTCGTTCATGACCGAACCACGCGTCACCACGCCATAGCGTTCGAGAAGTACATCTGCGGTGGCATGAGCCCGGACGGTGAGGTCCGGTTCGAGTTCGGGCAATCGCGACCATCGGCCGCCGGCCGTCGGTGGGCCGGTGCGGGTGGGTAGAGACGGCCGCTCGAACTGACGGTAGGAACGCAGGCGCGGGGTTCGACGCGGTGATCGATGACTCGGGGCCGAGCGAGTGGTCGTGGAGTTCAACAGGGCTCGCAGTGGCGCGAACGTGTCGTTGCTGAGTCGTCCGGCCCACACCAGCTCCCAGAGTGCAGCCTGCAGAGCAGTGTCGTCGGTGCTCCCGACGGTGTCCGAGAGCTGGCGGAAGAAGTACGCACCGCCGCCCGCGACTGCGTCCTGGATGCGAATCTGCAACTCAGACAGGTCGGATTCGGCGGCGGGCACCAGGGTCAGTGGCGCGGTATCGGCCATGTGCAGGCTCACCCAGCCGTCCTTGGACGAGATCGCACCGTGCCCCGCCCACAACACCTCGCCGGTCGAGGTCAACTCGTCGAGCATGGCGGGGCTGTAGTCGCTCACCCGGGAGGCGAGCACGAGCGACTCCCACGCCGACGCCGGAACCGGCACGCCCGCAAGCTGTTCGATGACCGTTGCCACACCATCGATCCCGCTCAACCGGCGACTGTCGACGTGCTGCCACGCCGGCAGGAATCGGCCGAGCGTGGCTGTGGACACGGGTTCGACTTCCTGCCGCGCCGCCGCCAGAGATCGCCGCCGCAATCGCCGAAGAACCTCGGCGTCGCACCATTCGCTGCCCGTTGCACCGGGACGGAATTCGCCCTCGACGACGCGTTTGTCGACGGCCAGTCGGCGCAGGACGTCACGCACCACGGCGGTACCGACGCCGAAGCGCGCGGCGGCGTCGTCGAGGGTGAACGGACCGTGGGTTCGGGCGTACCGGCTGATCAGGTCGACCAGGGGGTCGTCGACGGGCTCGATGAACGCGGCGGGAGTGCCGATCGGTAGCGGAACACCGAGTGCATCGCGCAAGCGAGCCGCGTCCTCGATGGCCGTCCACCAGTTCTGGCCGGCGAACGAAACTTCCATTGCCCGCTTTGCATCGGCCAACTCGGCGAGCCACTGCGGGAATTCGTCGCCGTTGGTGCGCTGTCCGACTTCCGTGGCGGTCAGCGGACCGAGCAGCCGCAGCAGATCCGCAACACCCTCGATGTCCTTGGCGTGTCTGTCCTCGGGCAGTCGCTGTAACTCGAGCTCGGTGGTGGTGATGACGCTGTCGTCCAGCAACTCTCGCAGCTCGACGCGTCCGAGCAACTCGGCCAGCAGCGCCGAATCGAGAGACAGGGCGGCGGCCCGCCGTTCGGCGAGCGGGCTGTCGCCCTCGTACATGAAAGCGCCGACGTAGTTGAACAGCAACGAATTCGCGAACGGTGACGGTGACGGCGTCTCGACGTCGACGATCCTGATCTGGCGTCGGCCGATGCGGGCCAGGATGTCCTCGAGGGCGGGGAGGTCGTAGACGTCTTGCAGGCACTCGCGCACGGTTTCGAGCAGGATCGGGAACGTGGGGTATTTGCGAGCCACGTCGAGCAGCTGTGCCGAACGCTGCCGTTGTTGCCACAGCGGTGCCCGCTTGCCGGGGTTGCGGCGGGGCAGAAGCAGTGCGCGAGCGGCACATTCGCGAAATCTCGACGCGAACAATGCCGATCCGCCGACCTGCTCGGTGACGATGTCGGCGATCTCGTCACGCTCGAACACGAACAGTTCCGCGCCGGGCGGCTGGTCGTCGGTATCGGGAAGCCGGACGATGATGCCGTCGTCGGATGCGGTGGGGGCGGCGTCGATGCCGTATCGCTCGATCAGCCTCGCGCCGACCGCGAGGGCCCACGGCGCGTGTACCTGCTGACCGTAGGTGGAGTGCAGCACCAATCGCCAGTCGCCGAGTTCGTCGCGAAAGCGCTCGACGATCATCGTCTTGTCGGTGGGGAGCTGGCCGGTGGCCTCGAGTTGTTCGTCGAGCAAAGCGATCAGGTTGTTGACTGCGTTGGCGTCGAGACCGTCGGTGCTCAGCCGCTCGGCCAGGTTGCTGCGGTCGGTGGTGCTCCGCAGAAACTCGCCCAGGGCCCGGCCCAATTCGGCCGGTCGACCGAGGCCGTCGCCGTGCCAGAACGGCAGCCTGCCCGGTTGGCCGTATGCGGGACTGACCAACACCCGGTCGTGCGTGATCTCTTCGATGCGCCAGCTGGTGGCACCGAGTGCGAACACGTCGCCCACTCGCGATTCGTAGACCATCTCCTCGTCGAGTTCGCCTACCCGAGACTGCTTTTCGCCCACCATGTAGACGGTGAACAAACCGCGGTCGGGGATGGTGCCGCCGGACGTGACGGCCAGTCGCTGCGACCCGGGACGGCCGGTGAGAGTGTTGGCGTCGCGGTCCCACACGAGCCGTGGCCGTAGTTCGGCGAACTCGTCCGACGGGTAACGGCCCGAGAGCAGGTCGAGTGTCGACTCGTAGGCAGACCTGGGCAGGGTGGCGAAACTGCCGGTGCGACGGACGGATTCGAACCAGTCCTCGGCGTCGATGGGTTCGAGTGCGCACGCCGCGACGGTCTGCTGGGCGAGGACGTCGAGGGGATTGGCCGGGACGAAGAGGGCCTCGATCTTGCCCGACGTCATGCGTTCGACGGTGACCGCGCAATGGATGAGATCGGTGCGGTGCTTGGGGAACAGCACGCCCTTGGAGATCTCGCCCACCTGGTGGCCGGCGCGACCGACGCGCTGCAGGCCACTGGCCACCGACGGCGGTGCCTCGACCTGGACCACCAGATCGACTGCGCCCATGTCGATTCCGAGCTCCAGACTGCTGGTGGCCACAACGCAGCGCAGACGACCGGTCTTCAGATCGTCTTCGATCAGCGCGCGCTGATCCTTGCTGACACTGCCGTGGTGGGCCCGTGCCAGCAGAGGATCGGCACCGTGGTTGACGTCGGATGCGGTGCCCACCTGAGATGGTGGTTTGTGCTCGGTATCGACTCCGCCGCCGATACGTTCGGCGTACACCTCGTTGAGCCGCGCGGTGAGTCGTTCCGCGAGCCGGCGCGAGTTGGCGAAGACGATGCACGATTTGTGCTCGAGGATGAGATCGACCATCTTCTCCTCGACGTGCGGCCAGATCGATCCCTGAGCCGGGGGAGCGGCGGAGGTGTCCGCATTCGGGTCGGTGACGCCGAGTTCGGTCATGTCCTCCACGGGCACCTGAACCGTCAGGTCGAAAGTCTTCGGAGCGGGTGGGGCGACGATCTCGATGGGAGCGGCACCGGCGAGGAATCGGCCCACTTCCTCGTGGGGGCGCACCGTCGCGGACAGGCCGATGCGTTGCGCGGGCTTGTCCAGCATCGCGTCGAGCCGCTCGAGGGACACTGCGAGGTGCGCGCCACGCTTCGTGCCTGCGACGGCGTGCACCTCGTCGACGATCACCGTATCGACCTCGGCCAGGATGTCCCGCGCCGCAGAGGTGAGCATGAGGAACAGAGACTCGGGAGTGGTGATCAGAATGTCCGGCGGAGTCTTGATCATGGTCCGGCGATCGGCAGCGCTGGTGTCGCCCGAGCGGACTCCGACGGAGATCTCCGGCGGGTTCAGACCGAGACGCTTGGCCGTCTGGGTGATGCCGACCAACGGAGCTCGCAGGTTGCGCTCGACGTCCACTGCCAGAGCCTTGAGCGGCGATATGTAGAGCACCTTGGTCTTGCGGGTGCTGTCCGCACCCAGCTGGGCCAGCTCGTCGAGGGCCCACAGGAATGCCGACAGCGTTTTGCCCGAGCCGGTCGGCGCGACCACCAGGGTGTGCGATCCGCTGGAAATGGACGACCACGCACCGAGTTGCGCCGACGTGGGGGCCGGAAATGCGCCGTTGAACCACTCGCGAGTCGGCCGCGACAGCTTCTCCATGATGTCGGTGCCGATACTGTGCGTGGCCATCCCACCATCATGCCCCGAGGCACCGACAGGTAACCCCGGAGCGCGAAGCTCGTGCGCTGCGGTGTCGTTTCGCCCGATTCGGGTACCCGGTGGCCATGACCGACGACCAAGAGATCATGCAGAAGATTTCCGCGAAACTCGACGCACTGCTCGGCAGCAAGACGAACGGCCTGCAGAATGAGGTGCCGCCGGGTGCAAGCATCCAATCGGACGAGGACGACGCCGAGCACGGTCCACTCGGCCGGGATTACCACTTGGCGAGCAAGTACGCCCAGGCGCTGGCCATCAACGAGCCTCAGGTGATCGACCGTGACGAGTTCGACCGCTTGGTCGCCGAATACGGCTGAGCCGACGCATTCGAGTGAGCCCCGACCCCTGCACGGGATCGGGGCTCACTCGTCTCGGGCGCACCTGGCGAACACCCGGGGCCGGTTCTACAGTTGATGGAGTGACCGAACGCAAGAAGCCAGGAGTCACGTTCGAGTCCTGGGTCGACAAACAGATCCGCGAGGCGCAGGACGCCGGCGCATTCGAAGGACTCGACGGCACCGGCAAACCCATCCCGATGGGCGATCCCGACGACGAACTGTGGTGGGTTCGCGGCTATCTGAGGCGCGAGAATCTGCCCGTCGATGCGCTCTTGCCCACGGCGTTGGCGTTGCGCAAAGAGATCGAGCGGCTGCCCTCGACGTTGATCGGTCTCCGGCGCGAGGATTCCGTACGAGACGTGTTGGACGAGCTCAACGCTCGTATCGTCGAGTGGATTCGCTTTCCTACCCCGCCGATCGTGCCGCTCGGCCCCGTGGATGTCGAGACATGGGTGTCCCGGTGGCGTACCAATCGAGCCGAGGTCGACCGCCTGGAAAGAGAGCACGACGCGGAGTCGGCTGTGACGTCGGGCCGGCCCTCGGCGGCGGACCACGACGGTGCATCGTGGTTCGCGCGCGTTCGCAGCAGGTTCAGCTGGTGGCGCTGAGTCCGATCGTCCTGGCGCAGTAGGCCAGAGCGTCCGCCGCAGTGGACACGAACGGAAGCGCAGCTGTGCCGTCCACGCGAACTCGAGAAGGCAACAGTCCGTCGGGGCACTTCGGTTCCTCGAGTATCGTCCACCCGGTCGCGCGCCGACGCACGCCGCCGACCAGGGTGTCGGTCGCGTGCCGGACTCCGCTGCGGAGCGCAGTGGGGGCGGTGTCGAGGTGCGTGCGAGCGAAGCGCAGTGCGGCGTCGACAGCGTCCACGGTCTGGGTGGCCGATGATCGACCGCGCAGCCCGATGCTCAGGCCGTGGCCGGGGAGGTCGAGTACCACCACGTCGACGCCTGCTCGTGCGATCTCGGCGGCCAGGGGTGTCAGGTAGCGGGCATGCAGACCGGAATCGGCAACCAACACCACCGACTGGTCGGTGGCCGTCGCCGATCGGTGTACTTCGATGTGCACTCGACCGCCGGCGATATCGAGCTGCCGGTGCACGATATCGAGGCCGGCGACGTCTGCGCGGGCGAGCGCGACCGCGTCGGTAGCCGGCCGCAACGCTGCCTCGCAGGCGAGGTCTCGCTCGAGGGCGTCCTGACTCCTCAGCAGCGACTTGCCCTGCAGCAGAATCATCACGGCGGCAGCCTCGTGGGAGGTGAGGGTGGGTGACCAACCGGTGGCGGCACCGAGCGCGGTCGAATCGACGATGGGCTCTCCGGGCGTGACCCACTGCCCGGAGAACGGCGTGAGGCCGAGGGCGAAGGCGATGTTCGCGATACGCGTCGCCGCTTTCTGTGGAACGTCGAACATCAACTGGCCCTGCATCGCAGCGAGTTCGCGCACGCCGACCCAGTCCACCGGACCCAGGTTGTACGGACCGACGAGGTCGGTCTTGGCCGCGCGGTGGAAGGCGTCGGCCATGTCGTCCTGGAACAAGAATTGGTACGAGGCCCGATCCGCTTCCGGGAACGCGCCGATCGGCCCGGTGAACTGGTCGATCCCGTCGTTGGCGAAGTCGGGTCCGACGATGTACGTGCACCGCAACATGGAGATGGTCATCTCACCGGGGTGCCTACGCAGCCACCACTCCGCGTAATGTTCCACCTCGGCTTTGTCGTAGAAGTAATAGCGATTGGGATCGCCTGCTGGATAACTGTTCTCGGTGAGCGGCTCCGGAGCGATGTCGGCACCGTACACATTGATGCTCGAGGCGATCACCACGCGTGACACCCCCGCTCGGTATGCGGAATCGATGACGTTGCGTGACCCGCGCAGGTTGATGTCGTGGGTCTCGGTCTTGTCTTTGAGCTCCTCGACCACGAACGCCAAGTGCAGCACGACGTCGCACTCGGCGAACGTCTCCTCGAGGTCGGGAGAGCGAATGTCCGAGCGGATCGCGGTGAACTTCGGGTGCGTGATTCGGGCTGGGCGACGGGCTATCCCGACGACCGCGTCCACCTCGGGATCCTCGAACAGCCTCGGGAGAATCGCGGCCGCGAAGTCACTGGTGGCTCCTGTGACCGCGATACGCACGCCGCGGTGGCGCTCACTCATGAGGGCAGCTCCGCTACGGCCTCGATGATCTGTTCCGTGGCGGTCGACAGGTGTTCTTCGGTGTGCGTTGCCATCACGCACAGGCGAAGTATGGCACCGGATTTCGGCACGGCGGGATGCAAGGCAGCGCTGGTGAAGATGCCACGGTCGTAGAGGTTCTTCCACAGACTCATGGCCACGAGGTCGTCGCCGATGTGGAGTGAGACGATCGGGGCGGCCGTATCGCCGTGGGGTGTGGACGAGCGGCCTGCGACGTCGAGGCCGGCCGATTGCAGTCCGCCGCGCAGGATCTCGGCGTTGTCGAGTACGCGCCGAGCCCGATCCTTGCCCTCGTCACTTCGGATCAGGCGGACGGAAGCCAATGCGGCACCCACCGCAGCAGGCACACCGGAGGTCGTGAACAGGAAGGCGCGGGCCTTGACCCGGAGGGTGTCTATCAGGTCGCTCGAGCCGGTCACGAACCCGCCGGTGGAACTGGGGCTCTTCGACAGTGACGCCATCGTCACGTCGACGTCCTTGGTGATGCCGAACAGCTCTGCCGCTCCGGTGAGTTCGGGCCCGTAGACACCGAGGCTGTGGGCTTCGTCGACCATGAGCGCTGCGTGATAGCGGATACACAGCTCGGAGACGACGTCGGGCGGTGCCAGGTCGCCCTCCATGGAGTACAGACCGTCGACGATCACCAGCACGGCTCCGTCGTCGACGACGGGTTGCTGGAGTTTGGCTTCGAGATCGGCCATGTCGTTGTGCTTGAACTTGACCACCGACGCGCCCGAGAGGGTGCTGCCGTCGCGAATCGATGCGTGGGCCGCCGAATCGACGATCACCGTGTCACCGGGGCCGACGATCGCACTGATCGTTCCGAGGTTCGTCTGGTAGCCCGTGGTGAAGACGAGTGCGTCGTCCGTTCCGTGCCACTGGGCGATCTCGTGCTCGAGTTCGAGGTGGAGGTCCAGAGTGCCGTTGAGCAAACGACTTCCGGTGACTGCGCTGCCGAATGTGTCGAGCGCGTGCTGGGCACCCTCGACAACCTTGGGATGGTCGGCAATGCCGAGGTAATTGTTGGATCCGAGCATGATCTTGTCCCGGCCCTCGACGCGAACGACCGGGGCAACGGCTGATTCCATCTTGCGGAAGTACGGGACCACATCGGCGTCTCGTACAGCGCGCAGCAAATCCACGCGCTCGTCTCCGCCGAGTCGTTTCATCAATCTGTTGACAACCATCGTGTACCAGAACTCCTCACAGAGTCGATTGTGGATTGTCGCGAATTCATGAGTTCATTCGGAGCGGGCGGCGCGGGCGATTGGTATTCGGCGGAAGAATATTCAGCGTTTCAAAGGATGCTCGTGCGACGGAAATCGGTTGGTAAATGCGCCCCGAAAAATAACTTCGGTTTCTTTCGAGGGGCAAACTTTACGAGACCTTTAGTTTATCGCCGCAGGTGGCGGGGTATTGTCGGGATCCAGCGCGAATTCACCTGCTTTACCGCTGTCCATGCCGATATTCGACTGATTTGTCCAGGTCGACTGATGGTACAAATTGGACGACGCCGCAATCAATCAGTGACACACAATCGATTAGTGACACAAGGAGATGAACAGTGACTGGATTAATGGTGCGCGAAAGAGAAACGCTCGAGAAGTACATGCCGGGTTTGCTGCAGTATCTGGACACAACCCCACTGGACCGACTGGAGTCCCGCGATTCGGACGCGATCGACAAGTTTCGGGAATTCGGCGGTACCGGCTTGGTGGTCCCGGGCGAACTGGGTGGTCTCGGTGCTCCGGCCATCGACGCGGTTCGGGCGCAAAGGGCCATCGGGTCTCGCTCACCCTCTCTGGGCGCGGGAACCACGATGCACCATCTCTCACTCGCGTCCCTGACCGAATTCGCTCGTGGTGCCACCGACGACGACCGAGCATTGATCAAGGGATTGGTCGACCAGAAGGCGATCGTCGCTTCCGGGTTCTCCGAGGGCGTCACCGGCGGGAGTGTGTTCATTCCGACGATGACCGCCGTGAAGAAGGGCGACAACTACATCGTCAACGGAAGCAAGAAGCCGTGCAGTCTGGCACGTTCGATGGACTTGCTGACCTGCAGCGTCGAGATCGACTCCGGTGACCGCGCCGTCGCGCTGATTCCGGCCGGCCTTCCGGGTATGAGTGTGAAGCCGTTCTGGACCACCGACATTCTGGCCGGCGCGCAGAGCGAGGAAGTGTTGCTCGAAGACGTCGAAGTACCGGCAAGCCTCGTCCTACCCAACAAGGACGACGATCCCGATGGCGTGCACGAGATGACCGGCTACCTCTGGTTCGGGATGCTGATCTCCGCCAACTACATCGGCGCCGCGACCTCTCTGCTCGAGCGGATGATCGAGCAGGACAAGGGTGACTACGAAGGCTACGTTCGAGCGGCGGCCGAACTCGAGGTGTCCATGGCGGCAATCGAGAACGTGGCCCGTGCCTTCGACGAAGGTGAACGCGGACAGGACATCTCGGTGAAGTTGCTGTTCAACCGCATCGCGATTCGTGACGCACTGGTGCGCAGCAGTTCGGCTGCCATCGAATCGCTGGGCGGGATCGGCTTCATCAAGTCACCCGAAATCGCTTACGTCGCAGCAGCATTGCACGCGTTCGCATTTCATCCGCCATCACGGCGGTCCATTTCGGAGACCCTGGCCCGTTTCCACGCAGGTGAAGATTTCGCGTTCGTCAAATAGCGACTACCGCTGTTCGTCTTCCATCTCGTCGTTCAACTTGTCCTCGCCCCGGTTGCGGAAGAACTTGAATCCGGGGATGCCGATGACGGCGCGCCTGACGTCCTTCGTCACTCCGAGAAGCTCGTGGATCTCGGGGGAGACCGTATCGAGGGTCGCGAGGATGGGGAGTAGAGCTTCCATGTGGTCGAGGAGTCCGGGAAGCTGATCGACCATGGCGATCGCTGCGTCGACCTCGGCGTCGGACAGGTTGTCGACGAAGCGTCGCGCCATCGGCTCGGACTTCTTGGCGATGGGATCGAACAGTTCGATGAGCTCCAACGCCGTATGCGAGGCGGCCGATGCCGACGCGACCACGGTGTCCGCGGCACCGGTCGTCCGTTGTACATGAGCAACCACGGCATCGGCCGAATCGATCACATGGTCGATTCGTGTCATCAATGTCTCTATACGGCTCAGCAGTGCTTCGATTCTGCCGGGCAGGGTAAACGCGAAATCGGCCGTGGTGAACATCCAGCTCACACCGGCCCGCGCCACTGCGGCTCCTCGCCGAAGCACCGTTTCGGTACCGAGAGGGTCGGGGAGGACCACACCTGCCAACACGAGAGCCATAGGAGCGACAATGCCATACCGACGCAACGCCCCGACTGCCGTTAGCCTCGACGCATGAGAGTCCTCGTGACCGGTGCCAGCGGGTACATCGGATCTCGGCTGGTGGCGGCCCTGTTGGCAGACGACACGGACGTCGTCGTCGGGTCTCGGACTCCGAAGAACCTGCGCACTTTCGACTTCTACGATTCCGTGACCGCGGTGTCGCTCGACGTCACGGACGAACAATCCTGTGCCGCGGCCTTCGCAGAGTCGGGCGACATCGATGTCGCCTACTACCTCGTCCATGCGATCGGCGAAGCCGACTACCGTGCCCAGGACCGGACGTCCGCCGAGCAGTTCGCCGCGGCCGCCGCGCGAGCGGGAGTGCGTCGAATCGTGTACCTGGGCGGCTTCGTCCCCGACGACGCCCACCTGTCGGAGCACCTGGCCAGTCGCGCCGACGTCGGTGAGGCGCTGACGGTGGACGGTATCGATCTGGTGTGGTTGCGAGCGGCGATCGTCATGGGTGCCGGCTCCACGTCGTATGAGATGCTCCGCTATCTGGCGGACCGCCTGCCGGTGCTGCCGTTGCCGAGTTGGCTCGCCGAGCCCGTTCAACCGATAGCAGTCGACGACGTACTGCACTACCTGGTGGCGTCGGCCGATACCGACACCGTCCCAGCAGGTTCCTACGACATCGGCGGCCCGGACGTGGTCCCGTACCGCGACCTGGTGTTCGCCTACGTCGAAGCCGCCGGGCTGCAGCGCATCGGGATACCGGTACCGCTCGTTCCGACGTCACTCGCCGGCAAGGTGATCGGAAAGATCATTCCTGTGCCCGCCGGGCTCGCCGAGGATCTGGTCGGTTCACTGCACAACACGATGACCACGTCGGAGAGCCGGATTCGGGATCTCGTCCCCGATCCGCCCCGTGGTCTGACCACCATCGCAGACGCCATGGCCCGTAGCGTGCGAGGAACCGTGGGCGAGCCGCCCGGGGTCTGTGCACTGAAGGACCCGCTGCGACTGGCGAACACCGACGCAGCATGGAGCGGCGGAGATGCGCTCGGCGTCCGGCGGCACGGCGTGGCCGCGTCCTCGGACCGCACCTGGGGTCTGGTCGAGGCTCTGGGCGGCCGTCGACTGCTGGCATCGAAGCCGGTGGCAGCAGCAGTGCGTACCAACCTCGATGTGGCTGCGAGTGTGAACCGACGCGCGAAGTCGGTCGTGCGCCGACTGACCGATACCGAGGAGGCATGATGGCAACGTGGTCGACGACCGCGCTGAACGTGATGAAGTCCGCTCTGGTCGATCCTGTCGAGCGAGACCACCGAGAGTCCGACGCGGCGTTCAGGAAACGGCGCATCATCGTGCTGATCACACTGGTGATCGGGGCGACGGTGCTGTATTTCTCGCTGAAGGTGGAACCGGGTGACCCGTCGTTCTACGCACTGACGCTCGTGTTGGCCGCAGTGTGGATCGTTGGAGGATGTCTGTCGGGGCCGCTGCACCTCGGACGGATCAAGGTGGGCGGGTCCATCCGGCGGCCGATCGTGACCCCCATCCTCATCGGTCTCGCCGTCGGTGGCGTGTTCATGCTCGGCGGCCTCGTCGTCCGCCAGATTCCGCCGCTCGCCGACTTCACCGAGAACGTGCTCGCACACGCCCGAGTGGGGTCGCTGGTACTGATCGTGTTCATCGCGTTGCTCAACGGTGTCGCCGAGGAGATCTTCTTCCGAGGAGCCTTGTACTCCGCCATCGGAGTCAAACATCCGGTGATCATCTCGACGGTCGTCTACACCATCGCCACCCTCGCGTCCGGCAACCCGATGCTCGGCTTCGCCGCCGTGCTGCTCGGTTACGTGATGGGGCTGCAACGTCGCGCGTCGGGCGGAATTCTGGCACCGATCCTGACGCATGTCAGCTGGTCGGCGGTCATGGTTCTGGCCCTGCCCCCGCTGTTCGTGTGAGCAGAGGGTCATGTCTCGTGCGGGCAGAGGGGCATCGGCGGGGATCTGAGCTAGATTGCGCACGTGAGTGAAAACCTCGATCGCGTCGACCGCCTGATCGTCGACGAATTGATCTCTGACGGCCGCGCGACGTTGGCGACGTTGGCAGAGAAGGCGTCTCTGTCCGTGTCGGCTGTTCAGTCGCGAGTTCGACGCCTGGAGTCGCGACGAGTCATTCGCGGTTACACGGCGCAGGTCGATCCCGAAGCTCTGGGGCGTCCGTTGTCGGCGTTCGTCGCGATCACTCCGATCGATCCAGCTCGCCCGGACGACGCCCCCGCGCGATTGAAGCATCTGACCGCCATCGAGTCGTGTCACTCGGTTGCCGGCGAAGAGAGCTACGTCCTGATGGTGCGCGTCGAGTCGCCGCGCGCCCTCGAACATCTACTTCAGGAAATTCGCGCCACGGCGCACGTGCAGACGCGCAGCACGATCATTCTGCAGACGTTCTACGATCGTTGACCGCTCGCCAGACGCGGTCCGAGGACATGGGCAAGTGGTGCAAGCGCACTCCCACCGCGTCACGGATCGCGTTGGCCAGTGCGGGGGCGACGGGGTTGTACGGTGACTCGCTCATCGACTTCGCGCCGAACGGGCCCAATCGGTCGTAGGTGTCCGCGAACAGCACCTGGGTTCGTGGAATGTCGGCGAACTGGGGAACGTGGTAGCTACGAATGGAGTCGGTGGTGATTCGCCCCGCACCGTCGGTGCGCATCTCCTCGTACAGTGCGCTGCCGATGGCCTGCGCGACACCGCCTTCGACCTGACCCCGGCACTGCTGCGGGTTCATCACGGTGCCTGCGTCGGCGCTCTGCACCGACTGGAGGATCGCGACCGTACCGGTCGCTTCGTCGACCGCCACCCGAAATGCCTGCACGTTGAACGCCAGTGATCGCGGGAGTCCGCCGCTGTTGCCGTTCGCCGTCAACGTGCCGCCCGCCGATGCCAGTACGTCGTCCAACGGGACGAAGCGATCTCCGCATCGCACCCCCTCGGGCCCCAACGTGCAGTCCGAAGGGCGGTGCCCGGTCGCGGTGGCAGCGACCTCGACGATGCGGGCCGACAACCCACGCACCGCCGCGTAGAGCGCCTTGCCTGCCACCACAGTTCCCGCCGAGCCGAACGCACCGGTGTCGTACGTGACCGACTCTGTATCGGACTGCACGACGCGGATACGGTCGACCGACGTACACAGCTCGCTGGCCGCGATCTGGGTGTGGACGGTGGTGGTCCCGTTTCCGAACTCCGCTGTTCCGACGCGTATCTCGTAGCCACCTTCGGGCAGCAGCGACGCGGTGGCCTCGGCGCGGTGGCCACGGGGCGGAATGGTCGCGATCATGGCCACCGCCATTCCCTCACCGATCTTCCAGCCGGACGGCGCAGGCTCGCCGTTGCCTTGCCTGATGGCCTTCTCGGCGAGGTCGATGCACTGATCGAGACCGTAGCTGCCGAATTGCAGGTCGTCGCCTTCGAGGTGCGCGGCGACGATCTCGTCGCCGGGAACGATGACGTTGCGGCGGCGGAACTCGAACGGGTCGATATCGAGCTCTCGGGCCAGATCGTCGATGGCCGATTCGATCGCGAACATGACCTGCCCCAGTCCGTAGCCGCGGAAGGCACCCGATGGAATGTTGTTGGTGTACACGGTCTTCGCGTCGACCTTCTTGTTGGCGCACCGGTAGATCGCAACCGATTCGCCGCACCCGTGAAACATCACTCCGGCACTGTGATTGCCGTACGCCCCGGCGTCGGTCAGCACGTCGATCGACAGTGCGGTCAACACGCCGTCGGCGCTCGCGGCGGCGGTGACGTCGACGCGAAACGGGTGTCGGCACGGTGCGACCGTGAACTCGTCCGTGCGGGTGAACTCGAACTGCACCGGCCGACCGGTCCGCAGAACGGCCAGGGCGACGACGTCCTCGGTCAGTAGTTCCTGTTTGCCGCCGAAGCCGCCACCCACCCGTGCGGTGAACACGCGGACACGATCCCGGGGGAGGCCGAAGATTTCGCATATTTCGTCGCGCACCAGGTAGGGAACCTGGGTGCTGGTGCGCAGATGAAGCCGGCCGTCGGCGTCCAGCCAACCGATGGTGCCATGAGTTTCCAAGTGCACGTGCTGAATTCGCTGAGTCGTCCATCGCCCGGTGACCACCGCTGCTGCATCACGTACTGCAGCGTCGACGTCACCGGTGCTGCCGTGCAGTTCGGCCACCAGGTTTCGGGACGGGTCGGCGATCCGAGCCGCTGCGTCCTTGTCGCCGTGGATCTTCGGTGCGTCCGGGGCGTATGCCGACTCGGGGTCGAACACGGCGGGTAGCACCTCGTACTCGACGATGAGGGCGCGGCAGCCCGCCTGTGCGGCGGCGATCGACTCCGCGACCACGATCGCCACACGTTGGCCGATGAACCGGACGACGGTGTCGAGTACCCGGGTGTCGTCGGGGTCGTCGACGCGGCTGTCGTGTCTGGCCGTGGAAAATGCCACCGCCGGGCTGTCTTTCGAGGTGAGCACCAGCTGCACGCCCGGAACCTGCTCCGCGGCCGTGGTATCGATGGAGACGATCCGCGCGTGGGCATGCGGACTGCCGAGAACGCTGGCGTGCAGCAACCCGGGCGGGGAGTGATCGAGCGTGTACGGCTCGGTTCCGGTGACTATCCGTGTGCTCGCGGGGGCTTCGAGCGAACGCCCGCATGCCGGACCGTCTGCCACCTTCTCGGTGTTGACCACCCCGCACACGGCATCGGAAATGGCGCGATACCCGGTGCAGCGACACAGGTTTCCCTTCAATCGTGCCGGCAGCTCGTCCCTGTCGTCCGCGGTCAGGGTCGACGCGGTCACGACCATCCCGGCCGTACAGAACCCGCATTGGAATCCGGCGGCCTCGACGAACCGGCGCTGCATCGGGTGCAGATCCTCCGGGGTGCCGAGCCCGGCCACGGTGGTGACGGACCTGTCGGCCGCGCGGTAGGCGGGAAATATGCACGAGTGCACCGGTTCTCCGTCGACGAGGACCGTGCATGCGCCGCAGTCACCGGCGTCGCAGCCCTTCTTGACCTCGAAACGGTCGTGTTCGCGGAGCAGGGTGCGCAGACATTGACCCGGTCGCGCGGCGACCTCGGTCGGTACGCCGTTGATGTCGACGATCATGACAGCTCCTCGCGAATGGACTGCGCCGCAGCGCAACTGATGTGTCGACGCCAATCCGGCGCACCGTGGGGATCGTCGTACCAGTGCTGCGGACCGATAGTGTCGGCAAGGGCGTCGTCGAGCTCGTGCGCCGTCGGTACGGCCGAAAACCGAAGCACGAACGGACGAACGGTCGACGCGGTAACGGTCAACACGAATGTGCCGTCGGGGTCGACGCGTCCTATCACCACCGCCGCCGATCGGCCGAGAGGTGAGAGCGACAGCGTGCGCATCGCCGTTCTCGACTCAAGGGCGTGCCGCGGAACGTCGATGCTGCGCAGCACATCCCCGGGTCGGAGCACCGTGGTCTGGGGGCCGACGACCAGCTGGTCGATAGGCAGACGGTAGTCGTGCTCGGGGCCGTGTGCCGACCACACCTCTGCGACGCCGTCCAGGGCGGCAGTCAACGAAATCATGGCTCCGGCAGGCAGAGCGAGCGCTACGTTTCCGCCGACTGTGGCGGTCTTCCAGATCTTGAACGAGGCCAGCAGGGCGGCTGCACACCGAGGGAACAAGGTGGTTGCGGGGAAGGCGGACTCGAATCGAGCCAGAGTCTCGATCGTGCACGTCGCTGCGATCCCGAGTCCGTTCTCGTCGACGATCAACGGCTCCCATCCCAGGGCCGTGATGTCGATCAGGGTGGTCAGGTGGTCCTGTTTCTCCGAGAACAGCCACGTGCCGCCCGCAACTACCGCGGCGTCCGCGCTGCCCGGCGGCAGATCCGCACGCGAGCGGGGAAGCAGAACACGATCGACAGTGCCGAGATCCATGGCTTCGTTCACCTCATTCTCGCCGGCCCGGATTCACCGCCCGGTGCGCCTTCTCGAACTGTAGTGACTTTCTGTTACCGATCTCGGTGCTCACGCGATACGCCCGAAACTCGGCGGAAACACCCCGCGCTTATCTTTGCCTCCGGCACGGCCGAACACACGAGGCGGGAGGTTCAGCGATGTACGTCGGAGACCTACTCGATGCCTCGCACCTGGGCATCCGATTGCTCACCTCCGATCGCGACGCCCTCGGACGTACCCTGCGGTGGACGTTCACCACCGACCTACCCGACCCGTCCCGATACATCGCGGGCGGCGAGTTGGTCATCACCGGACTCGATGGCGGCGCACGCCCGACGACAGCGAAGTGTTCGTTCGATCGGTGGCCGAATCCGGTGCGACGGCATTGGCCGCGGGGGAGGGGTTGCTCGGACACATTCCGCTCGATCTCGTCGACGCATGCGAGCGACACGGTCTGCCGCTCCTCGCTGTTCCCGACACGGTGTCGTTCGGTGAGGTCACCGAATTTCTCGTCGGCCGGGTCACCGGTGATCGAATTGCCTCGCTGAACAATTCGCTCGTGCGCCAACGCCAGTTGCTCACCGCGGTCGCCGACGGCAGAGCCCTCGACGAACTGGCACTGCACATCTCCAGAGAAACGGGAATGGCGTGTCTGATCTACACCGCCACCGGGCGTCGGTTGGTCACCGAGGCATCTGCTTTGTCCGACGCCGATGTCGACACCTTGACGCACGCGGCACTCTCGTCCGAAACGCTTCCTACGACAACCGTTCTCGCTGATGGATCGACCTACAGTGTCTTCGGCGTCGGGCCATCGCTCGTACAGCGCACCACGCGATGGTTCCTGGCTGTGGCCGGAGACATGGATTCGTTCTCTCCCGACGTCTCCGAGGCGTTCGGGCAACTCGCAGCCATCGCCGCACTCGATCGTGCCCGGCGTGAAGAAGGACGGCTGGTGCGGCGTGAGATCGCAGATCAGGCGGTGGCGTTGATCGAACACGACAGCACCGGATTCGAGGCACTGACGAGGCTGCGCCAGGCAGGAGTCGACCCCGACAGGCCGCTCGTCGTCGTCAGAGTTGCCCACAGCGGTCGCGTCGACCTGCGAGAGATGCTCCGATCCGTCGTCGGTGACACCCTGACCTCGTTCGGCGGTGGGTGTGTCGGATGCAGCGCACACGGCGACATCGTCGCAGTCGTCAATACCGACGACACACTGTTCGCGCGGACCATCCGCATTCGGCTGTCCCGGTTGCGCTCTGGAATCGGACCCAGCCGAATACATGTGGGCGTGAGCGCCGTGGCCACCGGGCTGACCATCGACGGCGCACTGAGGTCGGCTCGTCACGCTCTCGAACTCAGCAGGCAGGGATCCGCGGCGGTGACGGTCACCGCAGGCACCAAGCCGACCTCGGCAGTATCGATGATGTCGGCGCTTCCCGACGACGTACGAAAATCGTTCGTCGAGCATGTCCTCGCGCCGCTGCTCGAGCACGACCGACGCACCGACGCCGACCTGACCGACACGCTGCGGGAGTTTCTGGCCAACGGAGGGTCCTGGCATCGAACCGCAGAGTCGATGCACGTCCATCTCAACACCGTCCGATATCGCATCAAACGCGTGGAGGAACTGCTGGGGCGAGATCTCGGCTCCACTGCGGACAGACTGGATGTCTACCTCGCCCTGCAATCCATGCCTCGGGCGTCGGCCCACGGCGCTGCATAATGGGGAAATGACTGCAGGCTTCACCGGAATCCCCTTCACCGCCCTGGACTTCTACGAAGACCTCGAAGCCGACAACAGCAAACTCTGGTGGAACGAACACAAGGACGTGTACGACAGTGCCGTCAAGGCACCGATGACCGCGTTGCTGGCGTACCTGGAACCCGAATTCGGTAGCGCCAAACTGTTTCGGCCGTACCGGGACGTTCGATTCTCGAAAGACAAGACCCCGTACAAGAGTCACCAGGGCGGGTTCGTCGCACGGGGCGACAGCCTCGGCTACTACGTCCAGATCGATCCCGCCGGATTGTTCGTCGCAGGCGGCTTCTACAACAGCTCCCCGGACTCGATCGCGCGTTTCCGCAAGACCGTCGACGACGACGTACGCGGAGCCGAACTCGAGGCGCTACTGGCCACGCTGACGAAATCCGGGTTCGAGATCGGCGGCGACGTGCTCAAGACCAAGCCGCGGGGTTACGAGATCGACCATCCGCGCATCGATCTGCTGCGGCACAAGACGTTGACTGCCGGCAAACATTTCGGCTCACCCGCGTGGCTCGAAAGCCCCAAGGCAGCAACGAAAGTACGCGACGCCTGGCGTGCTCTGAGCCCACTGGTGGAATGGTCCGCGGCACTGCACACGTGAGCGCACTGTGTTACCCGACGACGGAGTATGTGCGCCAAGCACTTCCGGCGTCCGGAGCGTCCTCTCGTTCGACCGTTGCCTGAATCAGACCGTAGGGCCGATCGTCGGCGTTGAACACCTCCAGGTTGTTCTCGATGCCGAACTTGTCCAAGTCGTAGACGAAGTGGTGCTTGTTGGGGGCAGACATCGAGATCTCGGCAATGAACGGATACTTCTCCAGTACCGCCTCGCCCATGGCGTACAGGGTCTGCTGAAGAGCCAGCGACTGCAGGTTGGCAAATCGCTCGATCATCGCGGCCTTGACGCCCGCGTACACCGCATCCCACTCGACATCGGTTGTGGTGTAGCGCCACTGCGCTGTCAGCGACGTCGCCATCACTCGGTCGGTCGTGGGCTCGAGAATCGTCAGATCGTCCTCGAGGAAGCCGTGGAACTCCGAACCCGTCGACTTGAGAATCACCATCTCCTTGAAACCGCTGACGACCCAGGTTCGCTGCGCCTCGCCCTTACCCTCGACCGTGACGGCCGAGGTGCGAATTTCCTCGCCCTTGCGGGTCCACGTGTGGTCGTGCTCGACGCCGTCGACGACCGCACGCGCCCAGGCGTACTCCTCGAGTTCGATACGGGCACCGTCGACGGGCTCGACGTCGTCGACGTAGTGACGGGCGAGGTCGAGTCCGTAGCTCTCCAGGTGGAGCAGACCCTTGGTCTTGGCATACGCGTACGCGGTCTGCTTCTGGGTGTCGGTGGGCAGAACGGCGGACTGATCGCCGGCCAGGTGTGCGGCAGAGAAATCGCCACGCAGCGCACTCGATACGTTGATGTCGTGAATCTCGTGCCGCGGAGAATCTCGATAGATCCGCACCACCCGGTTCTCGGCTTTGCCGTACTGATTGGCTCCCAGAACGATCTTTCCGGTCAGGTCGGTCATGTCAGCTCCCGCGGTAGGTCGAATATGCGAAGGGGGACAACAACAACGGCACGTGATAGTGGGCGTCGGGGTCGGTGACGGTGAAGGAGACGGACACCTCGGGGTAGAAGCTCGGGGTCGAGGTCGCCTCGAAATACGATTCCGTGTCGAACGAGAGCCGGTACACGCCCGGTTCGACAGGTCCGGGAATCACCTCACCGATGCGGCCGTCTCCGTCGGTGGTGGCCGTCGATATCTCGCCCTGTTCGGAATGGAACAGCCGCACGCGCATGCCGACCGCCGGTGTACCGGCCGTGGCGTCGAGCACGTGCGTGGACAGCCCGGTCACTGCGTCGGTCCCAGCACGCGGCCGAGGCGAATTCGGTTGATCTTGGCCAGTTCCACGCGGAGCACCCGTCTTTCGGTTTCGGCATCGTTGTCGAGCCTCTCCTCGAGGATAGCGAGCAACTCCTCGGCCGACCTGCCGGTCGCGCACACCAGATACACGTGCCCGAACTTGTCTTCGTACGCGCGGTTTCCCGCCGCCAGCTTCTCGCGTACTTCGGTGCCTGCAGTGGTCACTGCGGCCTGCTCACGCTTCGACGACGGGTTGTCCGCAGTGCCCCCGATCCGGGGATGGCCGTCGAGTGCATGATCTATCTCGGCCTCCGGCAGCTCGGCAAGTACCCGATCTGCTCTGTCCAACAAAGAGTCTCGGCTGGCGAACGGTCTACCCTGGGCGACTCGACGGGCCCAGATCGAGGACGCGCAGCACTCGAACAGTGCATGCATCGCCTGTCGATCGGAGAGCTTGTTGAACCCGTCGAGTCCTATCCATTCGTGCAGCACATCTCGCTCGCTATCTGAAGTCGTTGATCCGGCCGAACCGCGCGGCCGCGATGGGGTTGGCGTCCGCAACCAGATCGTCGAACCGATAGTTCGCGATCTTGGCGATTTCGATCATCGCGAAAGATCGCTCCGCCGACGGCGCATTCTCCACCCGCGACCATCCGTTGGCCAGAACCCGATCGTAGCGTTCGGTCTCTCGGGCGCAGATCACCAACGGGAATCCGAAGTGTCGCCGATACTCGGCGGCGAGCTGAACGATGTTCTCGTGTTCGTCCTCCTCGAGGTTGGACAATCCGACGTGATCGGCAGCGTTGAGGGTGCCCGTCGCATCCTCGCTGCCGAGGTCGGGGTAGCTGTTGATGAGCTCGATCTGTTCCTCGGTGGTACCGGCCAACAGGGCTTCCTGGAATGCCTCACGCAGACCGTGGGCGTCGGCGAACGGGCGCTGCTGATACGCACGCTCGACTACCCACGGGGTGCCCTGCACCAGACCGCCGAACGTGGCGGCGAACTCCTCGGCCGACATCTCGTTGACCCGGTCGAGGGTGATACCTGCACCCGGACCGCCGGCGACGGCCTGACCACGATTTCCGATGTGGAAGAACAGGACGTTGAGGACGATGGCAGAGACGGCACCCAGGACGATTCCGCTGCCGAACAGCATCTCGAGCCAATCCGGTACGCCCTGCGAAACGGTGGGTTGGATGGTGACGAGCATCGCCAGTCCGAGACTGGTGGCGACGATGATCAAGTTGCGATGGTCGGTGAAGTCCACCTTCGACAGAGTCTGGATTCCGACGACGGCGACCGTCGCGAACAGGGCCAGTGCGGCACCGCCCAGTACCGGTGGCGGGATGGAGGCGACGACGGCCGCCGTCTTCGGCAGCAGTCCGAGCAGAATCATGATGCCGCCCGCGCTGGCGACCACCCACCGACTACGCACACCGGTCAGTCGGACCAGGCCGACGTTCTCCGAGAATGCCGTGTACGGGAACGAGTTGAACGTGCCGCCGATGACGGTGGCGACTCCATCGGCCCGCAGCGTGGCAGCGATGTCGTCCTTCTTGATGCGCTTGCCGACGATCTCACCCGTCGCATACACACTGCCGGTGGTTTCGACCGCGATGATGAGCATGACGACGATCATCGAAATGATGGCGACGACACTGAATTTGGGCACACCGAACAGGAAGGGCTGGGTGAATCCGACCCACGATGCTTCCGCGGTGCCGTCGAAGTTCATGTCCCCCAACACGAATGCGACGGCACTGCCGATGACCAGACCGAGCAAGACGGCGATGGTGGCCATGAAGCCCTTGAAGAACCGTTGGATCAGCACGATGATCAGCAGCGTGCCGATCGCGTACGCCATCCATCGACCGTTGGTCGGATCCTGTTCGTGTGTCGCAGGATTGGTCACCGCATCGTTGACCGCTACCGGCAGCAACGCGACGCCGATGATCGTGATGACGGTTCCGGTCACCACCGGTGGGAAGAAGCGCAGCAGCCTACTGAAGTACGGTGCCATGAAGAACGTGACCAGACCGGCGACGATGACGGCACCGTAGACGTACAGCAACCCCTCGGTGCCGCCGCCGTTGGCCATTGCGATCGCGATCACCGGCGACACACCGGCAAACGTGACGCCCTGCAGAAGTGGGAGCCGGACACCGATCTTCCAGAACCCGACCGACTGAATGATCGACGCGATACCGCAGGTGAACAGGTCCGCGTTGATGAGATGGATCAGCTGTTCGTTGGTCAGCCCGATTGCACTGCCGATGATGATCGGTACGAGAACGGCACCGGCGTAGAACGCGACCACGTGCTGAAACCCGTACGCCGCCAATTTCGGAACAGGGAGCACTTCGTCGACGGGATGGACGCGCTTACGTGTGATGGGCTTGACGGACATCGGTGGGCACCTCGCGGACGCAACAGGGTGGATTCCTGCGACGCTGCAGGAGAAGTGCACCAAGAATCGGTCATTGCGACCGCCGCCGCCAGTCGAGCGAGCACAAAGTTTCCGCCGCGCTCGAGGCGCGTGTTGTGCGATCATCCAAGACTCGGCAGTACGACTGAAGGAGCGACGATGTCCGACGCTGTCGTGGGAGTGGTCCTGGCCGCAGGTGCCGGAACGCGATACGGATCGCCCAAAGTGCTCGCGCACGACGGATTGTGGCTTCGCACGGCTGTGCAGGCACTGACCGATGGTGGTTGTGACCAGGTGATCGTTGTGCTGGGCGCAGTCGACGTGACTGTGCCCGATGGCGCGACCGCTGTACACGCTCCCCACTGGGAACAGGGAATGAGCGCATCGTTCACCGCCGGCTTGGCGGCCGCATCGGACGCGGAGTACGTGGTGGTTCACGTGGTCGACACACCCGACGTCGGACCGGAGGTCGTCCACGCCGTTCTCGACGCCGCACCGCGGACGGGTCTGGCGAGGGCAGTGTTCGACGGCCGCCCAGGTCATCCGGTCGTTCTGGCGCGTCGACACCTCGAGGCAGCTGCGGCATCGGCGTCGGGAGACTCCGGGGCGCGGGACTTCCTGCGGGGAAGGGACGACGTGATCGCCGTCGAATGTTCGCAATGGGCAACGGGAATCGACCACGACTACCGGTAGCTACCGAATGTCGGCAACGATCGTCTCGGTCACGCCGTCGAACTGGTGACCACCGGTCGGCAACTCGATCACTGTCGCCGACGGCAGAGCCTTCGAGTTCATTGCCAGATGCGACACGGGGACGACCTCGTCGTCTCGGCAGTGCAGCTACGTCAGGTCGGTCCGCGGCTCGCCGGTGAGCGCGTACTGCGCCACGTCCCAGCCCTGCGGACTCCAGTCCGGCATGGCCAGCAGCGTGGCTCGCTCCGGATGGGCGCGCATCGTTTCGGCCAGGACCCGAACCACGATCGTGGCTCCGAAAGAATGCGCGACAACGCGGTCCGCAGGTCCTGCGTCGTCGAGCAGCTTCCGAACCGGCACAGCCCAGGCCTCGTAACCCATATCGCTGTCGGACAGTTCCGGCATGACCAGGTCCAGGCGCAGCGCCTCAGCCAACCCCTGCGCCAGCTCGGTGTCGTCGACGTAGCCGCCGGCACCGTGAACGAACAGAAGTCGGCCGACCATGCTGAGATCCTCTCCTCGACAACGCTGTCGTAGAAGGAGACCATCGAACGGGTTCCCTCGTGCGCGTTTTACGTACCTGGAGGGGCGCAAAACGCGCACGAGGGTAGACCGGCATTCCTGGAGACGGTGGTCGCGGGTGTACTTTCGCGACCCCACCGGCCACTTCTTCGAGATGCTGACGCGCTCGTACCTGGCCGAACCGGGCGAGTCTGTACCGTGACGGTTGTGGCCGAACAGCAGCACGTTTCGATGACGAGGGCGGCATACGACACCGTCGCAGAAAGCTACGCGGACCTGGTTCGCGACGAGCTGGACGGCAAGCATCTGGAAAAGGCGCTGCTGGCCACATTCGCCGAGAGTGTCGACGCTGGGGTCGTAGTCGACGTGGGATGCGGATCGGGGCGCATCGCGGGCCATCTACGACGCCTGGGTCTGGCCATGACCGGAATCGATCTGTCGCCCAGCATGATCGACGTTGCGCGTCGTGAATTTCCGGACGTGCGTTTCGTCGTCGGCGCGATGCAGTCGCTCGACATGGGCGACTGCACCGTCTCGGGAATTGTCGCCTGGTATTCGATCATCCACACCCCGCCGGCCCAGCTGCCGCAGGTGTTCGCCGAACTGCACCGGGTGCTGCGGCCGGATGGACTGCTGCTGTTGGCATTTCAATCCGGGGACGAGCGGGTGCGACTGGAACAGGTGTACGGACACTCGGTCTCGTACGACGCGTATCGACTGGACCCCGATGCCGTGGCGAACATGCTCGCCGATGCGGGGTTCGAGCTGGACATCCGTGTGCACCGGGCTCCGGTGGGATACGAATCGACGCCGCAGGCATTTCTGATGGCGCGCAAACGAACATCGTGACATCTCGAGACCGATAGCGCGGGAACGCGACAGGCATTGCCGCTGATGTCCTACTGGCTACCGCATCGATCGGTAAGATCTGCCCGATGTGCTCACCCCGTCCACGCGTTCTGTTCGTCACCGACTTGGCGTATCTGTCTAAGGGCCGACGCTACTGCGACGAAGACATCTTTTTGTCTTCGCAGCTCCGTGAGTGGGTCGACATCGCGCTGTGTCACCCGCTCGATGCGCTGGCACTGATGGATGGCTTCGATGCTGTCGTCGTCCGGAACTCCGGACCTGTGCTGGGATACCAGGAAGCTTTCGACGCGTTTGCTCGCCGTGCGCGCGAGAACGGCACGAAGATTTTCACCCAGTTGACCGGCAAAGGCGACCAGAGAGGCAAGCAGTACCTGGTCGATCTTTTCGCAGATGGTTTTCCGGTCATACCTACCGTCGACGATCCGCGGGGCGTCTCGCGCTTACCCGAGGTGAATACCTATGTGGTGAAACCGAAATGGGGTGCCGACTCGATCGGCATGCGTCAGATCGGACGCGCCGAACTGTCGGAAGTCGAGCCGGGCACATTGATTCAGCCGCGGATCGATTTTGTCTACGAAGTGTCGTTCTACTTCATCGGCCGCACAGTGCAATACGCCCTGTACGCCCCGGACCCCGGCCGACGTTGGGAGTTGGAGCCGTACTCGAGTACTGCTCAGGACGAAGAGTTCGCGCAACGTTTCGTCGACTGGAACGACATCGACCACGGAACCACGCGAGTGGACGCATGCCGCACCGTCGACGGAACGCTGCTGTTGGTCGAGCTCGAAGACCTGAACCCGTACCTCTCACTCGACCGGCTGCCCGAAACGGCGCGTCGACACTTCGTGAACAACATGGCGGACGCGATCGTAGCGCTCTGTGCTCAACCGTAGCGGGCGAAAACAGTCGTGATTCTCGGACCGAACGACGCGGTATCGCGTCGCCCCTCGCGAATCGTGGTGGCAGGAACATCCGGTTCCGGTAAGACCACGTTGTCGGCTCGTCTCGGATCGATTCTGGGAATCGAACACATCGAGATCGACAGCCTCTATCACGGGCCTGACTGGACGCCCCGTGCCACGTTCGAGCAGGACGTGAAGGAGTTCATCGCCCGCCCGGCCTGGGTCACCGAGTGGCAGTACAGCGTGGTGCGCGATCGTCTCGTCGATCGCGCGGATCTGATGTTGTGGCTCGATCTGCCTCGTCGAACGGTGATGCGGCAGATCGTGATTCGAACGGTGCGTCGACGGCTGGGTCGAACAGTGCTGTGGAACGGCAACTTCGAGCCACCGCTGCATCGCATATTCTTCGATCGCGAGCACGTCGTTCGGTGGGCCTGGAACACGCATCGTCTGACGGCCGAGCGAGTACGGCGACTGAACGTGCGCCGACCGGACCTGATGATCGTGCGATTCCGATCGCACGCAGAAGTGAACAGATGGCTGGCCGATCGACTGGTTCCGGCGGCGAGATTCTGAACCGCGTCTGTCAGCAGTTGAGTCGGTCGGCAAGGGACTCGATCGAGTCTGCGCTGTAGGTCCACTCGGCTTCGGGAGCAAGGTCGAACGTCTGCGTCGGGCCGTGTTCCAGCGGGCGGGCGACGAATGCGGTGGCGAAGCCACAGTCGGCTGCGGCGGCGAGGTCGCTGTTGTGGGCGGCAACCATCATGCACTCGTCGGGACGGAGCCCGAGGATGTCCGCGGTACGCAGGTAGGCGTCGGGCATGGGCTTGTACGCCTGCACCGGTTCTGCGCCGAGGATGGCGTCCCAGGGAAGGCCGGCATTCTTGGCCATGTCCAGCAGCAGAGAGATGTTGCCGTTCGAGAGCGGTGCTACGACGAACTCGGTGCGCAGCCGCGTGAGCCCGGGAACGGAATCGGGCCACGGCTCCAGTCGATGCCACGCGAAATTGAGTGCGGTCGTGGCGTCCGCATCCAGGTCGATCTCGAACTCGGAGAGCACCGTTCGCAGGGACTCCAGGTGCAGTACGTCCAACCGAGTGAAAGGTCGCCCACCGGACCGCACCTGTTCCATGGCCGGTTGATAGAGGCTCCGCCACCGATCGGCAAACCGATAGCTGTCGACTCCCGGACCGCAGATTTCGGAGACCTCGCGGGCAATGCTCGTGCGCCAATCGACGACGGTGCCGAAGACGTCGAACAGCAGCGCTCTCAACGCTTCTTCTTCTTTTTCTTCTTGTCCGCCGGATGTCCTACCGCAGACAGGATGGCTCCGGCCAACGGAATGAGAAGGAAGAAAAGCCACTTCTGGTCGAAATCGGTGAGAAAGAACAGAGCAAGTGATCCGAAGATGACGATCGGCATCACCACTGCAGCCCAATCGATTCCGCGGTCCTTCACGACCGGTGCGTCGGTGTCGGATCGTGCGAGCGACGCAGTGCCGGACGCGGTGGGGAGGTCGACGAATACCGATTCGAGCTGTCCACGCGTCGTCGCGGAAGCGATTGTGGCACTGCGCTCGTCGAATTCGGGAACCGTCAGGCGGCCCTCGCTGAAGTGCTGACCCAGCACATCGAGGGCCTTCTCCCGATCAGCGGTACCGATACGTATTTCCGGAAGCTCGGACATTGCTACAGGGTAGCGCTATCCGCGCCGCCGTTCGATGCCGAAAGTCGCCCGGGGGTCGATCCGTTCGGCATCGAACGTCGGTGTCACTTGATTTCTGCGAGGACGGTGCCTTGGGTGATGGCGTCGCCTGCGGTGACGCTCAGGCCGGTGATGGTGCCTGCTTTGTGGGCGGTGACGGGGTTTTCCATTTTCATCGCTTCCAGGACAGCGACGAGGTCCCCGGCGGCGACTTCCTGGCCTTCGTCGACGGCGACTTTGACCACGGTGCCCTGCATGGGTGCGGTGACCGAGTCACCGGAGGCTGCGCCGGCTCCGGCACCGCCACGGGTGCGGGCCTTGGGCTTGCGCCGCACCGCACCGGCATTTCCGCCGCTGCCACCGCCGAGGGTGAGTTCGCCCGGGAGGGAGACCTCGACGCGTCGGCCCCCGACCTCGACGATGACGGACTGCCGCGGCAGGGCCTCGTCGTCGTCGATCGGTTGCCCGGCTGTGAACGGGGGAACCTGGTTGTCCCATTCGGTTTCGATCCACCGGGTGTGCACCGAGAAGGAGTCGCCGTCGCCGATGAACGCGGGATCGGAGACCACCGCAGCGTGGAACGGGATCACCGTCGCCAACCCGTCGACGGTGAATTCGGCCAACGCCCGGCGGGAGCGGGTGAGGGCTTCCTCGCGGGTGGCTCCGGTGACGATGAGCTTGGCGAGCATCGAATCGAACTGGCCGCCGATCACACTGCCGGATTCGACACCGGAAT
>NZ_JBFBMD010000029.1:0-46801 GCF_040686915.1 Rhodococcus sp. NPDC077669
CCTGCGCTTCTGCGAACTCGACGACTGACACATGCTCGACTGACAGACGATTCACTGCTCCCGCCCACGGATCGCTTGACATGTATAGGACCGTCCTGGGTCACCCTGATCGTCGGTGTCCTCGCCGTCGTCGGCGTCGCCCTGACCGTCCGCCAACGCACCGTGGCCGACAAACGCGCCCAAGCCTGGCAACGAATCACCTGGTGCCTCGAACGCACCACCAGCGACAACGAAGCCGAAGCCGCCCTGGGATGGGACATCTACACACCGGTGACCGACTCGCCGCTCATCACCCGAACCGAACGAGACGTCCTGCGCGCCGTCGCGACCCGGGCATTGTGGCGAGCACTGGCGTCACCGGCACAAACCGAGGACACTGACAACCAGAACGAGCAGGAGGACCCACGATGACCACCACCGAGAAGCGCACCACCGCAGCCCGACCACAGGTCGCGCGGGCCGCAGCACGGGCATCGGTCGCGTTGTACGAACGCGACGGCCTCGAGGTACCCCAGTGGATCCGTGACGCCGCCGAAGGGCGCCCGACCACCCCACCAGCCGAACAGCCCTGACACCGGCTCACAGCCCGTAGACCGAAAGGCCCGCACCCCACACCGGGTGCGGGCCTTCTCCATTGCCTGGGATCGGGAAAGCGTGAGGGAGCAGGGTCGGGCCACCCTGCGGGCGTCCGCCGAATCGAACTCCGCTGCGCTCCGCACTGCTACACCCCGACCACAGCGCAGACGGGCCGCTCGTGCACGCGCGGTTCAGGCTTCAACCCGTTGCAGCGCAACACAATCTGTCGGTACCCGATGCCACACTCGAAGCCATGAGAATCCGAACCATCGACGGACCACCACTACCCGCCGAAATCGCCGAGATGACCGCCCGCGCAATCGCTCTGACGCAGCTACACCACGCCGCCAGACGTTCCATCAACGGGAACAACACCGCAGTGGGTGGTCTTGACGCGCTCACCAGCGCAGTTGAATATCCGTCCCCGTCAGCTGCCGAACGTATGAACGCTGACTAAAGCTTATATGTGCGGGTTACTCAGCGAGACAAAGCAACTGGCCGTCCGATGACAGGCCGGAGAGGTAGTGTCGAGCTATGCCTACTCTCCCGGAAGGTCAATCCCTGCTCGTTCGTACCCATTTCGCCGCCGACGATGTCTGGCAGCAGATTGCAGCTGATGCCCAAGCTTCTCACCGACAAGCCGACGGAACCGAGGCACAGGCTTTCCTTACCGTGGTCGACGACAGCGAGTTCAGTGACCTGACACCAACCGATCTTGCCGAATTGATCCCGTCACCACCGCCGTATTACGTGTTTGTGGTCGACCGACAAGCGTGTGAACAGCCCGAGCATCCCGTTCTCGTCCTCGATATTGCAGAAGGCGTCGCACCTGCCTCGTTCCGCGTGATTCCCAGTCGACTCGCGGTGGTGGAGAACAACCTGTCCATAGCAAACCTGAGTTTCGACGAGCTGCGCTCCCAGGCCGACCCTGACGGGGTGTACCGCGGTACACCCGCGGAGCCGCTTCCGGCGGAACGGAGCGTGAACCATGAGGATTTGGTCGGTGCTGCAAACCGCGCAGAGGAGACACCAGTCGTTCAGCAACTACGACAAGATCTCGAGGCGAACCACGCACCCACCCTGACCGCGAGACTCAATAATGATTTGTACGACACATACACCGTATTGGCTGGTCAAACCCACCGACCTGATCTAAAAGTCGGTCGCGACGAAATGTTGGAAGTCCTCGAGCACGGGGGGAGGGGGTATGGCATTCATCTGCCCCTGATCGACAGTTACTGGACGATCTTCTTGGATCCATCGAGTTTGGATCTACAGGCCGCGATGAAAGTCTTCTATCCGCCGCAACCCGCCCCACGGCGACGCCCGGCATAACCGCAGCTCGATGGCCGGCCCCGAGAACGCCGGGACCGGCCATCGACGGTGTCAGGAAATCGCGAACTCGCTGACCTGAGTCGTTCCGTCCTCCGCGTACACGGGAACAGTCTTAGGGGCAGATCCGAACACCTCGGTGCCGTCGATGTTCTGCTTGCGCAGCTTAGAAGCTTCGGCCGGCGACGTGGCTCCGCTGTCGAGGTCCTGCTTGAGGATGTATCCCTGCACTCCGTCGGTGCCGATCGCAGCGACGAGGTCGGGCAATTCCGCGTCGGACGGTGCGGTGTCGCCCGGTCCGAAGGATTGACCCGCTGCATTGGTTCCCGACTCGACAGTGGTCGTTTCGGACTCGGAGGTGGTCGCGGACCGGGCAGCCGGGGCGGTCCAGTCCAGCGGGTTGCTCGGGAAAGTCAGGGCTTCGCGGTATTTGCTTCCATCCCATACCGCAGTGAAACCGTGACTGTTGTACGAACCTGTCCCGCAGGTCGCGGTCGTGCCCAGTGTCAGTGAAGCTGTACCGGTGGAGCTGTACTTGTAGCCGACAGCCTCACACAATGCTCCGCTCTTGAACAGTCGAGCTCGCACGCCGATGTCACCGGGTGCGACCTGCTGGCCGAAGACAGAGTAGATCTTCGACTGTGCGGTCAGGTTGGGCGAATTGATGATTGTGGAGGTGTTCAGGAACTGAACACCTGCGCCGTTACTTCCTGCTGGGCCGACCCAACCGGTGACAACGTCCGCGCTAGCAGCGCCTGGAGCGGCGAGCACCAACGCTCCTAGCAGGGCGGCGATGGTAGCTGTTTTACGTAGTGGTCGAGTTCTCATGTTCGAGGCCTTTCCGTTGGGTACCTTTTATCGGATTCTGAAGATGAAACGGGCTCGTTCAGCCGATTGCCGAAACGAAGTAGTCGTCACCGGGCATCACTCTGTTCCCGCGGTAAAATTCGACCATAAGGGTGCCTTGTTTATTGTTCTCGGTAAGAGGGACCCATCGGACGGTCGACCCGTAGCCGCCCTGCACGGTCGATGCGAAAGGGTATTCATCGCAGGATGGGTCTTTCATGTTGAGAGGTTTCTCGCCGAGTAGATCCAACCGCTGTTGTGACGACCGTGGGCATGCGGCGTCCCGATTTGCCTGATTGTCAGCAGAATTTCCACGAGTCAGCGGCGCGCCAGTACCAGGAATTCCGAAACCAAAGGCAGCCTGGCCAGCCTTAACTGTCTGAGATATGTTCGGGAACGCTGCTTGGGTGTACTGGACAGTCGGCTTCTCGTTCGGGTTGACGCAGCCGGTGCCGTAGTTGACTGATTGAGCAGCATCACACCTGAATTGCTGGCCGGTGGTGCGCGTGCGAACGGGAGTACCATCCAAGTCGTTCGCCGGCGAGTCTCCAATGTATATGAATTGAAGCGTTCGCTTGTCGAACGCGTTTGTCGCGTTTCTCGTCACATAATGCTCGTACTGCTGGTACCCAGTCCCTCCGATGACCATCGGAAAAACGTAGGCGGGATAGGTAGTGGTGCTGTCGTTGGCGAGATCGAGAACAACGAGTTGGAAAGAGTACGTACCCGGAATGGTGGTTGTTGGAGAAATCGACGAGACATCGCCGTAGAATTGGATCACGTTTTCTTTGGTCTGTGTCTGAAGAGGGCTACGGACCTGGAGAGTGACGTCGATGACCCAGTTTCCGATCGGCTCCAACGGGCCGTTAGGGAAATTGGGTTGAATGAATTGCTCGACGATGGTCGAATATGTTTTGCACGACTGAAAACGTGTTTGGAAACATATAGGACCGGATTGGCGTGCAGATATACCCGACTCCTCGGCATGCTTCTGTGTCAGCCTTTGTGCAATTTCCTCCGCTTCGGCAGGGTCGGTCACTTCGCGAGAACTCCGCTTTTCGACCACCTTCTGACCTGAGGTGGTCGTCGCTCCGGAGTCCGGTGGCACCTCGACTGGAGGCGCATTCTGGCCAGGTGGAGTGCCCTCTATGTCGCCCGGCGCGCCTCGTTTATCGACGGCACCTGAACCTCCACCGGAGCGGAGTCGCCCCCCGAGGGGCTGGGCTCGACTGGTTGCGCGCTGGCGGTGACGCTAGGTGCCGCGATGACGACCAAGCAGGTAAGACCAGTAGCCAACAACCTTGCGAACGAGCGAACTGCTGGCTTCTTCACGACTTTCTTCCGCACTGATTCCTCGTAAGGTCCGTCTGCCCAGACGCCATTACGCTTAAAAGCAGCGTCAGGCAGAATTCGGGCAGGAGAGTGGAACGTCCGAAAAAGACGTGGAGGCCGCCCCGACTACTACAAGGTGCGTGCCACAGGCGCTCGGTGAGCGTAGGCAAACGCTACCAACAGCTGGCTTGTCTTGGCAACGGAAACAGAAATTACGGAACCTGTGGTCGGAGCGTCACCAGGATTGCTCTGGAGCGGTCATCGAGGTCGATAGCTCTCGCAGACACCGACACCGCGACATAATCCGAATAGGGTGTCAGAAAACGAAATTCGGCCGATTCCACAGCCCCGGCTTGCGCAACTTTCAAGGATTGTCCGATTCGGATTGCATCAGGAATGTCACCGGGGTGTAGAACCGGTTTAGCGCCGGGTAAGTGGCTTGTTTGCCATGCAATGCCAGTCGGAGCGTCGCCATACCAGTACAAAAGCTGAAGTGAATCGGGGTCAGCGATCGCGCGATACTCCGAGGGATCGGACAGCGACCGTGCAACCAGCGTATCCAGACCCGCGTTACGTCGATCGATGTGTTCAGTACCCTCCGAAGGACCAATATCCACAGACACTCCCCGAACAACCCGATGAGGTTCACCAGTAGGGCCGATGCCGTCGTGGAGAAAGTGTGCCGTGAACTGCATACGCCGATGTGCACCCGATGGACGGCATTCCACACCGACCTCTTGGAGCACAGTTCCCGGCCCACCGGAAACGAGCTGCGCCAGCACCGATGCTGTGGCGTCCCCAAGATCCAGCTTCGCCAAACCATCCGGAATCGGCCGACTCAGATCAACGCCGAGCTCAGCCCACGTCTGAGTCGCGCTCACGATCGGGCTGCGCCGGGCCACCCCTGAGGTCAAGTCCCACTCGAATGCCCACGCCGAGGGCCGATCACGCAGAGGAGCCAGACGATTAGCAACCTGAACCCACACGCCATGAACGCGACCAGACACATCGTCGGCAATCGGATCAACGCCAACCGTCCGCGAACCATGACTACACCGAACAGGGCTCCCATTTCGGCACACCTGCATGACAGCATCCAGTACGGCCTCGGAATCTCTACGCCAAGTATTTCGGTTGTCCTCATTCCTGGATATCTCGGAGTCGGACCCCGGTGTCATCGCGGGATCTCGTGGCGGGCCGAACCCCAGGGGAGGAAGAGGGAGTAAGCCGCTCAACAGCGGCAAGCGCCCGCATCAGCCGCGCGGGTGACCGCCTGCGGTCGCGTCGAAATGTCGCTATCTGTTGTCGGGCTGGTCTCGACCGGGCCGAGTTACGTCAGTGTGTACAACGCCTGGGGGCTGGCTGCGTAGGCGGTGTCGTAGTCGACCGCGGTCAATGCCTCGACGGACCCGGTTGCGGAACGCTTCTGCCAATCGGCGCCGTTGCGACTACGCCAGGCGTATCCGTCGGTGTCGATCCCCCACAGTGCATCGCCGGCACCGGCGAGCAATACCAAGTTCGGTGCGTCGAGGACAGGAGAGAATGTTCGGGCCGTGTCGGTGCTGTGCTGAAGTCCATCAGGTGTCACCGCCCATACTCCGGAGCTCGTAATCGCCAACGACGCCGCGGGCGCAGCGGCGCCGGGAGTCCAGGTGGAGCCGCTGTCGGCGGAGACGAGTAGACCGGTACTGCCATCGAATCCGACGAGGATGCGTCCATCGGCAGCCAGCGCGTGGAAGTCGACTTGTCCCTCCAGTGACCGATCCGACCACGACATTCCGCCGTCATTGCTGCTACGCAGTCCCAGTGGGTTCGCCGCCGTGCTGGATTCGCCGGGATGACCGGAGGTGAAGAGGGTATCGGTGGCCGGTACACCCGACAAACCCATGAAGTCATCGTCGGAAGAGCCGACCCTGGTCAGGTTTCCGGACGAACCGATGGCGAAGAGTCCTGTGTGGCTACCAGCGAGGACGGTGCCATCGGCGTTGACGTGCAATCCGTGCACATGAGCCAGTGAGGAGGTGAAGTCGACCACTGCCGGATCGGCCGCGCCGTCAGTCGCTGCCGGAGCGGAACATCCAACGAGGGACAGAGCTGCGATCAGAGACGGCAGCAGGATGCGGGAAAGCGAGATGGACATAAAGTGCGGTTCTCGTTCTGTCGATGAGGGCTCGGTGATGTAATCGCTTGAGCGTCAACGCCAAGTGATCTCCCGGTCAGGCGCGGTGAACATGACCGGATACGGCGGCTGAGGTGGACGTGACTGCTCGGGCGGTATGTGCGGGACGACGTAGACGCATCGACCTTCATCTCCATTCACTTAATCTCCAATCACTGAGGCGATGTACGAGCGCGGATCGTTCGGCGGCGAACAGCCGTGGCAGCGACATCGCACCGACGATCGGTATCGGCTGAGTGCGAACAATTCCGACACCTTCACCCGCCTCGCCGTGGCGAGCACTCAACTACTAACCAGCATAGTATTTCGGGCAGGTCAGGCCGAAGTGCCCATCCGGTTCGGTGTCATCGCAGATGCGCCGGTGCGTCGCCCGGGGTGATGCCGACGTGGACGTGGTCGCTGTGCACGTCGTCGGTGAAGAATCCTGGACGGTCACCGTTGAGGTCGGTCGGACCTCCGACCTCGGTTGCGCCCAGTAGGGCTGCCGCAGTGACGAATTCGGAGATCGTTGGGTTGTTGAAGGGATCGTCGACAACGCGCCGACCGTTGATTTCTCGGATGTCCACCGCTCGTCCCACTGCGTGGTTGGACAAGCGCGGGTGCGGGAAGACGGTCTGGATGTGACCGGTGTGCATCACCTGCACTGCGTAGGTGAATCGATCGGCAAGTCCGAGCATGATCTGGAGCACATTGTTGTTGATGCGTCCGGTTCCGATGTCGAGTCGTGCAGGCTCGGAGAGCGTGATGCGAGGGCTGCTCAGCACCGACGACGCAGCGGCGGTCAGTGGTACTGGGGACCCAAGAGAGGTCAAAGGGTTGATCTTTTCCACCGTCCAGGCCGCGCCAGCGGCGATGTCGCGCTTGAGCCGGATATCGAGTGCCATCTGCCGGGTCGTCTCAGCCGGCTGCGCGAGCGTGGGGCGTTGTAGGAGTTGGTCGAACAGCACGATCACTGCAGCACTCTCTGGACCGATTCCGGCGTACTGCGGATACACCACTCGCAGGGTGCTGGCGAGGGCCTCGTCGGGTTGAAGCAGTGCTGCCGTCGCCGCGACTTCGAGCGATACCCCTGCGGTGCGCAAGCTGTCGAGTACTCCTCCTCCCTCGCTCCAGCTGCCACCTGCTTCGAGGAAGCTCGTCGCTGCGCGTTTGATCTCGGGCATCACTTCGCCAGCTGTCGGCATCCACCGCCCCGGATTCACCGGGGCCGATGATCGACTGCTCGGTGCGCTCACGGCCGGGGACCGTGCGGGAGATGCGTTACTGCTCGGTGCGAGGCTGGGGGATTGTCTGTCGGCGGTGTTGATGGTGCAGCTGACTGTGAGCGGCAAAACCGCTGCGGCTGTGAGCAGTTGTCGACGGCTGACTGTGATGGCGTTTCCTTTCGTGCGCGGGGGTCTCAAGGGTGAGTGTCGTGGGTGATCACCGCGGCGGCGGTAGCGGCAGGCCGGGAATGTCGATACTGGGCGGCGCTGGCGTGGGCGTGCGGTCGGGGGCGGGGGAGCCGTCACTGATGTACAGCGTGATCAGCGATCCCGGGATCGCCGCGCCGGATGGGGATGTGCCGGTAGCGGTACCGCGAGCGCCCTGACCGGTGGTGGTGACGACGGTCACCTAGAATCCTGCTGCTTCCAATCTCGATGTGGCCGACGACTGGCTCATGCCGCTGACCTCAGGTACTTGGCCGTTGGCGGAGCCGCGGACGTATTTGTCGTCGACCGGTGGCAGCTCGATGGGGCCGAAGTTCGTGGCGATTGGGTCCATCGCGTCGTACCAGGTTCGTGCGGGTTCGTTACCGCCGTAGAGGTTCCCGGAGCTGCAGGGCCGCAGTGGGAAGGAGCAGATCTGGCCCGGTGTCGGTGAGTCACCGTAGGTGTAGACGGCGGCGGCGTAGCGGTTGGTGAAGCCGAGGAAGCCCGAGGATCGGTTGGATTCGGTAGTGCCGGTTTTCCCGGACATCGGCAGCGTCCAGCCCACGGACCCGGCCGCCGATGCCGAGGTTCCTCCGGGTTGGTCGTCCTTGCTCATCGCGTTGGCGAGTGTGTTGGCCAGGCCGGGTTCGACGACCTGCTCGCACGCTTGTTGTGTGACCGGTACAGCTACACCCTCGCGGTCGGAGATGGAGTCGATCGGGTTCGGCGGGCACCAAGTACCTCCCGAGGCGAGGGTAGCTGCGACGTTGGACAGCTCGAGCGGGTTGACCCAGGTAGGTCCGAGTGTGAACGAGCCGAGGCTTTGCTCTTTCTGGAGGTCGGCCATGCTCTGCTCGTCGAATCCAGACGAGCCGGGGAGGGTGTAGGAGCGAAGCCCTAGCCGCACTGCCATGTCGACTGTCGGTGTGACACCGACGGACTCGAGCAACTTCACGAACGCCGTGTTCGGTGATTGCGCCAGTGCGTCGGTGACCGTCAGCGCCGGTGGGTAGTTTCCGACGTTCTCCACGCAGTAAGCGCCCGCCGGGCAGTTACGCGCGCCGCCGTCGCCCAACCCCCTGACCTCGACGCGCCGGGGAACCTGCAGTGTGGCGTTGGTGCCGAGTCCGCGTTCCATCGCGGCGGCAGTGGTGAATATCTTGAAGATCGACCCGGCGCCGTTGCCTACGAGTGAATACGGTTGCGGCTGAACCGTTTCGTCGGCGTCGGCATCGAGTCCGTAGGTGCGACTACTGCCCATGGCGAGGATGCGGTGTTCGTCCTGTCCGGGTGCGACGACATTCATCACGGTGGCGACACCGTCGAGGTCGGGATCTGTGTTCGCGGTCAGTGCGGCCTGGGTCGAGTTCTGCACCGCCGGGTCGAGAGTCGTTTTGATCAGATAACCGCCCTCGTCGATCTGCTCGCGGCTGATACCGGCGTCCTCAAGATATTGGAGTGCGTAGTCGCAGAAGAACCCTCGATCACCGGCGGCGATGCATCCACGTGGGAGGGTGTTGGGCTCGGCCAGCACCCCCAATGGCTCGGATTTGGCGGCCTCGAATTCTGCGGCTCGGTTCGGGATGGTTTCGATCATGTTGTCCAAGACAAGGTTTCGGCGGCTTGTGACTCCCTCGACGTTGGTGTACGGGTTCAGTGCCGAACTGGACTGAACCATCCCTGCCAGCATCGCTGATTGCGTCGCCGTTAACTCGCTGGCATCGACACCGAAGTAGGTTTGCGCGGCGTCTTGGATGCCGAACGAGGCATTGCCGAACGGAACCAGGTTCAGATAGCGGGTCAATGTCTCGTCTTTGGTCAATTCTCTGTCCAAGGACAACGCCATTCGGATCTCGCGGATCTTGCGAGCCGGCGTGGTCTCGATCGCGGCACGCCGCTCGGCGTCGGTGTCAGCGACGACCAGTAATTGATAGTTCTTCACGTACTGCTGATCGAGTGTCGATGCGCCCTGCTCGACCTGCCCGCTGGTGGTGTTGGTCAAGAACGCTCGCAACGTTCCCTGCCAGTCCACGCCCTGGTGTTCTGCGAAGCGCCGGTCCTCGACGGAGACGATCGCAAGCTTCATCTCGTTGGAGATCTTCGCGCTCGGCACTTCGGAACGGCGTTGCTCGTATAGCCACGCGATCGGGTTGCCTGCCACGTCCGTCATCGTCGAGATGGCAGGAACTACGCCCTCGGCGAGTTCGCCGGAAACGTTGTCGTCGGTGTCAGCGGCGCGGTTCGAGACGTATCCCAGGCCACCGACGATGGGGAACAACACTCCTGCAAGCAGCACGCCTGCGAGCGCAGTGCATCCCACGAGTTCGAACACCGTTCGTCGGGTGCTTGACATCATCGTCTCGTTTCTGTCGACGGGGCAGTGCTCGCGGTCGTCCGGGTTGGTGGGACCGACAAGGGGAGCGGAGCACGGCCGCAGCGGCCGTCTAGCTCTCGCCGGTAGGTCTGCATGGTCCGGCCATCTCGATCGAGACGGTTTCCGCTTTTCTGCCATCCGAGGCGCTCGTAGAAGCCGCCTGCATTGTCGGCCACCCCGAGATCGGTGGACAGCTCGGCGCAACGTGCACCTGCCCGCGCAGAGTCGGATTCGAACCAGTCGAGCAACTGTGCACCCACTCCGATCCCTCGCACCCGTGGGCTCACCGCTATCGCAACGACGACGGCGACACTGTCGGCCGGGGGAGTCTGAGGTTCGCCGTTCGGCAGTGGGATGGGCCGAGCGCGCGCCACCGCTCTGCACCAGGGGCGAAGACGCGTACGAACGAACCGCATGGCGGTGCGCGGGCGGACTGCCATCGCCGCACCGGCGTGTGCAGCCAACGGCAGCACGGTCATCTTCTCGCGCAGTAGATCACCGATATGGGCATGGTGATCGAGGGTGCCGAGGAGGAATCCGACGACGGCGCCTTCGCTATCGGTTGCGACAAGAGCGATGGCGTGTCGTCGGTTGACGAAGCTGCGGTGCCACCGGCGCAGGAACCGTGCTCCCAGCTCGGGGAACAGGCCAATCGGTAGCTCGTCGAGGTGCAACTGCGCGCTCTGCGGTAGATCGTGCGGCCCGGCCTCGCGAAGGACGATCGCGACTCCGGGAGGAGGCGCGGCGGGGTTGGGATGAGGGAAACAAAGGTGCGGCGTAGACGATGAAACGTTGAAGAAGATATGCATGGCGTTGTCCTCGACGAGGCAGGCTCGCGCCCTCACCGCGGAGGCGGCGCGCGAGAAGAAAGGTGGACCGATCTGCGCAAACGCAGACCTCTCACACCCTCAGAAGGCATGCCGCGTCGAGCACGGACATCGGCGCAGGGGGAGAGACCGACCTCTCAGTTGGCGACGATCTCGATGCCTGTAGACCTCGAAGCTGGTGCAGTAGCACTGTCCATCCGGTCCGGCGCAGCAACATTGCCAGCCCTAGCGCAAGGATCGCCACCGCTATGTGGACGGACCCGATCAGGGATCCGTGATTGTCGTGATGACTGGACGCGCTACCGCCGATCCCCTCGTCCTGCTCCGGCGCCGACGTGTGCTCGATTTCCGGGACGCTCTCGATGACCGCAGCCAGCGGAGCGTGGCCGGGCTCTGCGGTGGTGTGTGCGACCTGCGACATCATCAGCACCGCCACTGCCGTGGCCGCCATGATGGACCAGAGCAGAATTCGGCGAATACACTCGCTCAACCGAATCGGACACACACGACGAAAATAGCAGATCCATGTCGCCGTCTACCCGCGCTAGCGACGAATACCGTGTGCGGTGACGCCTCCAGCGTTCCATGCGGGCCGCACCCTCAACTGCCAGGCATTGTTGGGTTCGACGTTGGCGCAGGGCCGTGGTGACCCAGAGGGCGGCGGGCCCGTCATCGAGCAGGTGCGCGGCGGCGCGATCCACGGTGACCAGTACATCCTCGTAGGCCAGTCGTAGTGGCGCTCGCTCATCGAGTTGGGACATCGCGACATCCTCGATCAACTGCAGAGGGAACCGCGCCGCTTCGTACTCGGCACGCAAAACAGCTAGTGCAAGTGTGCCTGATCTCACCGCACAGGTATTACTCCGCGGGATGAAACGCGTTTGGACGGCATGAGTAGAAGAACCGATCCGCGCCTACCGTGGGGCCGAAAGCGGCCTAAACCGAACCGCAGCCCGGCAGCGTTCCGGATGGACCAAGTACCACGTTTGTGGTTGCAGCACTTACCCTCTCGCCCAGGCGACTACCGCGCACAACTGCACACGGCCCATCAACTACTATGTTGCATAGTAATTGAGATGCAATCGTCGAAAGGGTGTGGCGGTGTGACAGCTGATCAAACCCCGGCGCTCACATCGCAGGGACGGTTACGCAGAGCAATCGCTGCGGTGCGCAACAGGTGGCGGCAACTGACCTCGATGCGAACGGCACTGGTGCTGCTGTTTTTGCTCGCTATCGCAGCAATCCCAGGCGCCCTGCTGCCACAGCGCAATCTCAACACCCAGGCGGTTGATTCCTACATCGCAGCGCGCCCGGCTCTCGGGGCCGTCATGGACACGCTGGAATTGTTCGACGTATTCGGAAGCTTCTGGTTCACCGCCATCTACGTCCTACTGTTTGTGTCGTTGATCGGCTGCCTGACTCCCCGAATGATCGAACACGGTAAAGCCCTTCGCGCACAGCCAGTTCGCGTACCCCGAAACCTTTCGCGACTACCGCTTCATCATTCGGGCGCTCTCGCCGGTAGCCCGAAAACCGTCATCGACGACATCGCGCCCCACTTGAGAGGGTGGCGTACTGCCGTTAGGCCCGAGCCCGATGGGGCGCTCACCCTCTCCGCCGAGAAGGGCTATACCCGCGAAGCGGGAAACCTACTTTTTCATTTCTCGCTGATCGGTCTGCTCGCGGCCATCGCCATCGGCAAGCTCTTCGGTTACGAAGGATCGGTCATCGTCATCGCCGACAACGGGCCCGGTTTCTGCAACACCTCGCCCGCCATCTACGACTCCTTCCGGGCCGGCAACAGCACCGACGGAACCGGGCTGGAGCCGTTCTGCATCAGAGTCAAGGACTTCAACGCCGACTACCTCGAGAACGGCCAGGCAGAGATGTTCACCTCGAACATCTCCTACCAGAGCGCCGACGACATCGCCGCAGACACCTGGCGCGACTATCAACTCAAAGTCAACGAACCCCTCCGGCTCGGAGATGAACGCATCTACCTCACCGGCCACGGGTACGCCCCGGAATTCACCGTGACCTTCCCCGATGGTCAGAGTCGAACCGAGGCCCTGCAGTTCCGGCCCGACGACGCCACCACGTTCCTGAGTAGCGGGGCGTTGCGTTTCGATCCACCCGGCGGGACCTATGCCACCGCCGATGAGCGACGCCGCGGCCAGATCGCCATCGAGGGCCTCTTCGCTCCCACTGCGCAATTCAACGGAACCCTGCTCTCCTCCCGCTTCCCGGACTTGGTCGATCCTGCTGTGGCAGTGGATATCTACAAAGGTGATACCGGCCTCGACACCGGCATACCCCAGTCGATCTTCTCCCTGGACCAGGAGATGATCAACCAGGGCCGACTTGTCAAGCAGGATCGGGTGAACCTGCGTCCCGGTGAATCGACGACCCTCACCGACGGCACCAACATTCGATTCAACGGCGCCAAGGAGTTCGCCAACCTGCAGGTCGGATACGACCCCGCACAGTTGTGGGTGCTCGTGTTCGCGATCACGATGATGACCGGACTGTTGGTCTCGCTGGTGATCAAGCGACGTCGAGTCTGGTTCCGTGTACTCCCGGCCGAAACAGGCCGATCGAGCGTGGAGATGGGCGGGCTCGCCCGTACCGATCACGCCGGATGGGGACCCGAATTCGAGACCCTCCGCACCGAAATCTGGACGCCGCGGACAAAGAACCACTCCGAGACCCTCGATACAGAAACGGTGTAGCGCCATGCCGATCGACGACAACCTCGCCCGCTGGAGCGACATCAGTTTCGAGACCGCCTTTGTGGTCTACCTTCTCGCCGCGATCCTGTTCATCGCACAACTCGCAACGACGCGAACAGCGACTTTGAGCCGGGCCTCGAGTCTGCATCCGCAACTGATCGCAGCGACATCATCGACACCGGGATACGTGCCGGTCCCCGAGCGAAGAGCCCCGTCCGAACGCCTGGGCCGCACGGGACTCGCCCTGGTAATGCTCGCACTCACTTTGCATGTCGGGTCGATCGTCCTGCGCGGGATCGCCACTGGCCGCCCGCCGTGGGGAAACATGTACGAATTCGTCTCCGTCACATGCGCGGCCGGCATACTTGCCGGACTGATTGTGCTGCGCTCGGAGCAACTGCGCACACTATGGTTGTTCGTCCTTGTTCCGACTTTGATCCTGCTCTTCATTGCCGGAACTGTGCTCTATGCCAACGCGGCGCCCGTCGTACCAGCCTTGCAGTCGTATTGGCTCCCCGTGCACGTCTCCGTCGTCTCGCTCGGCAGCGGGGTGTTCCTGATCTCCGGTGCAGCCAGCACATTGTTCCTGATCCGGATCCGATATCCCAACAACAACGCCGTCCCCGACAGCAGAGTGGGCCGGATCGTCGCTCGTCTCCCCTCGGCGCACTCGCTCGACGTGCTGGCGTACAAGACCACCATCTTCGCGTTTCCCCTGTTCGGAATCGGTGTCATCCTCGGCGCGATCTGGGCCGAGGCCGCGTGGGGTCGGTTCTGGGGCTGGGACCCGAAAGAGACGGTCTCATTCATCGCGTGGATCATCTACGCCGCGTACCTGCACGCCCGGGCCACCAGCGGGTGGCGTGACACCCGGGCCGCGTGGATCAACATCGCCGGATTCGTGGCCATGCTGTTCAACCTGTTCATCATCAACATGGTGGTCTCCGGACTGCATTCGTACGCGGGTTTGAACTGATGTCGCCTGCTAGCCGCCGCCCTGTGCTTCGGCGAGGTCATGCGGCACCGGTCGCGTCAATCCCGCGTCGACCCGGCCGGTGTTGCCGACCGGGTATCGACCGGACCAGGATCCAGGAGCCACGACCACGATCCGAATCAACTGACTGCCTCGTGTCCGTAGTGCATTCCGGAGAGGGAAGTCACAGTGCCCCGAGCTTCGTCACCGGCCAAGACTGGGGCATCGACCGCGTCACCGATCCCACGATGTTCGAGACATCGGCGCAGATCCGTACTGCAGCAAAGGCGTCGACTTCATGAGACTCGGCCGCCCTACGGGGGCTCGCACACGCGAACAGAGCAGTCTGCCCGCCACGGCAACGGCATCCATCCTTGCCGTTGTACTCCTGGTCTCCGGATGTTCCGCAGGCGCCGACGCCGTGCCCTCCGGAGGTAGCTTCGATTTCGTTGCACCCGGTGGTCAAACCGACATCGTCTACGATCCCCCCGAAACGCGCGGAACCATCGGTGAACTCGCCGGACCCGATCTGATGGAGGAAGGTAAGAACACCGCTCTGTCGGACTATGACGGCGAGGTGGTCGTGATCAATCTCTGGGGTCAGTGGTGCGGCCCCTGCCGCGGCGAAGCCGACGACCTCGAAGAGGTCTACGAAGCAACCCGCGAGCGCGGTGTGCAGTTCCTCGGTATCAATGTTCGAGATCCGCAGAAGGACAAAGCGCAGGACTTCGTTGTCGACAACAATGTCTCCTACGCCTCGATCTACGACCCCTCGATGCGGACGCTGATCGCCCTCGGCGGGAACTACCCGACCAGCGTGATTCCCTCGACGCTGGTACTCGATCGAGAGCACCGGGTGGCGGCAGTGTTCATGCGTGCCCTCCTCGCCGAAGACCTGCTCCCTGTCGTCGAACGGATAGCAGACGAATGACTGTTCTTCTTGCCCAAGGCGGCGTTGGCTCGACGTTCCAAAATCTGGCATCGAGCGGACCTCTGGTACTGGCGATCGCCGCATGTATGCTCGCCGGGCTGGTCTCGTTCGCGTCACCGTGCGTGGTGCCCCTGGTGCCGGGCTACCTGTCGTACCTGGCGGGCATCGCAGGTGCCGACGTGCCGTCGCTCGCCGCCGCCTCGACTGGTGAAGCACCGCCGAAGCTGGCAAGCCGCTGGCGCGTGGCAGGTGCAGCGGGGTTGTTCGTCGCCGGCTTCACCATCGTCTTCGTCCTCGCCACCGCCTCGATTTTCGGGGTCATCGGCACCCTGCGCATCAACGAACAGGTGCTTCAGCAGGTCGGCGGTGCCATCACGATCATCATGGGCTTGACGTTCATCGGGTTCATTCCCGCATTCCAACGCGACACTCGATTCGCGCCGCAAACCATCTCGTCTCTTGCTGGAGCGCCGCTGCTCGGTGGCGTGTTCGCGCTCGGCTGGACGCCGTGCCTTGGCCCCACGCTCGCCGGGGTGTTGTCCGTTGCCGCTGGCACTGAAGGCGCAACCGCAGCGCGCGGCGTCACTCTCATCGTCGCCTACTGTCTGGGACTCGGTCTACCGTTCGTGGTCCTCGCGTTCGGCTCGAGTTCGGCGATGCGCGGTGTCGGCTGGCTACGGCGGAACTCGCAGAGAATCAAAGTGGCAGGCGGAGTGATCATGATCGCCGTCGGTGTCGCCCTGCTGACGGGGGTGTGGGGTCTGTTCATTGCCTGGATACGCAATGAATTCGTCAGTTCGGTTGTATTACCCATCTGAGAAGGAAACCGAGCAGCCGCACGTGCAAGACCACGCCTCCCCAACTGCCAGTGCCGGTGGTATCGAACCCACTCTCTGTCGACGGCGCGCCCCCGCCGGGCCGCGATGACCCGATCCGAGAGCCGCCCCCTGTCCCTACCGCGGATCTGCGTGTCCCAAGGACCCCGCAGGCGGGTGCATCAGCAGGGGAGGGCATGTTTCCGGGGCCGTGTTGATCGGTGTGGCAGCTAAAAGGGCCAGGTCCTTCGAAACCGAAGGGCGGGGCTCGGTATTAGCCGAGCCCCGCCCTACGGTTGATAGTTCCCAGAATTGAGAGTTACTGGGCGAGCAAACTTTCCATTGTGGAGATTTCGCTCTGCTGCGCATCGATGATTGTGGAGGCAAGCTCCTTGGCATCAGCATTGGAGCCGTCGGCCAACTCGATCTGAGCCATCTCGATTGCCCCCTTGTGGTGCTCGATCATCATGGTGAGCCACATGGAGTCGAACTCCGCTCCGTTAGCGGCCGACAACATGTCCATGTCTTCCTGGCTCATCATGCCGGTCATGCCACCGCTCCCCATGTCCATACCGCCCATGTCCATTCCGCCCATGTCCATTCCGCCCATGTCGGCGGACGCTGCGGGCTGTCCCCATGCGGTGAGCAGGGCATTCATCTGCTCCATCTCCGGTGCTTGAGCTGCTTCGATGGCCTGGGCCAGCTCGATGACCTGAGCATTCTCGGTTCGGCCGTCGACAAGTGAAGCCATCTCCACCGCTTGTGCATGGTGGGGGTACATCCCTTCGACGAACGTGACATCGGCATCGTTGAATTCGGCCGATGCTTCGGCGGAATTCTCGGAGGACGACGAGGCCGGTGTATCGCTGCTCGACATGCCGGGCATGTTCATTTCGCCGTCGTTACTGCTGCAGCCAGCGAGAACTGCGGCGGCGACAGCGGAAGCCGCCGTTATCGCGATCGTGAAACGGGTAGATCGATTCGAACGCATAACAAACTCCTGAAATTATGGTGGGGTGGTTCGGATCGACAGGCACACTGACCCGTCGACATCTGTGTCTCACACAACGGTGAGTCACCTGTCAGATCCGAAGCACAGACAATTCGGAGAGAGTGAAAATGGTCCAGGGCGGCGGGTGCCCGGTTCGACGACGAACTGCCGACAGCCGCGCAGCGTGGACGAGAGAACCGGCGAAGCCCACAACGATTGCCCGTAAGACGGCCAACGCCGCGACAGCACCGATGATAGCCAGACACAGATGCATGACCGAGCTGTGATCGCCACAGCCGTTCCCGCAGTGTGCTGCGGAACCACTCTCCGATGCTGTCGCAGATGATGCTCCCGAATGCTCGTCGACGGCAGGTGGAGCGCTCACCGTCGAGGTCATCGAGTGTTCGCCGATACTCGTCGCCGTTGCGAACGACATCGGCGCAGAATGCATGAGAAGGACTCCGAACAGCACTATCGAAGCGCAAACAGCACCTAGGAGCCACTTCTGGTTCATAGGTTCCGTGGCTGAAGTCCTCACCGGTTCGATCTTACCGGTCTGCCACACGGGCATCCGGTCTCCTCGCAGTCGCGGCGTCCGGACCGTGGACATCGAATCAGGTGGCGATGGGCCGGTTGATTGCGGTCACTTCATCCCAGGGAACGGGCGCGACTTTGACGACGTCGCCGCCGGTGGGGGCGTTGACGTATTTCCCGTCGCCGATGTAGATCCCGATGTGTCCGATCGGTGAGTAGAGAGAGATGAAGTCACCCGGTTGCACTGATTCGCGGGAGACAGGTGTGCCCGCTCGTGCTTGGTCTGCGGCCACGCGTGGAACGGTCAGTCCCAGTTGTTTGTAGGCGAAGTAGATCAGTCCGGAGCAATCGAAGGACCCCGGCCCGGTAGCTCCCCAGGAATAGGGTTTGCCGAGTTGGTCGAGGGCGATGCGCATCGCCTCCGCTGATGTTCCACTCGCAGCCGAGACGGCGGCGGGTAGCTCGGAAGGATTCGTGGTGCCGGGGCTGACGATGGCAGCTCGATCCGCATCGGTGAGGGCGGCGAATTGGTCGGTGATTTTGGCGATCTGATCGGCCAGGTCGGTCTGGCGTTGCTCGAGGTCGCGTTGTGTACGTGCGGCGTCCGCCTCGGCTACCGCAGCGGACGCCTGTGCTTGCCGGGCTTGTTCGAGCTGGTCTCGCGCTTCGTCGTCGATCTGTGTCGAGTCGGCGAGTGCAGCGGCTCGATCGGCGAGGATCCGGTCCAACAACACCATCTGATCGAGTAGTTGCTGTGGGCTGTCCGCGACCAGAACGGCCCCGAGAGGGGATTGCGGTACACCTTTGTACGCGGCGTCGACAGCTGTGGCCAGTGCTCGACGGTTGGCAGATGCGGCCACTTCGGCTTCCCGAGCCGCCGCCGAGGTCTCGTGGGCGAATTGAACTGCGGTACTCAGTTCGCCGCGGCGACGATCGAGGGTGTCCTGCGCGGCGTACATGCTCTCGGTGAGAGTGAAGGCGGTCGCATTGAGTTCAGCGAGTTGTCGTACGGCTTCGGATGCGTTCACCGGGGGTGCAGCAGGGTCCGCCGAAGCTGGAGCATTTACCGAAAATGCCGCGGCAACAACGATGATCGAGGCGATCAGGGTAGCGCGGACACGCCGCGTCGGGCCTGAAAAAGAATGCACAGAAGAAATCCTCTGGGGTCGGTGTGGGTTCCCTGCGTCACCAGCGAAGGAAACGGAGCGCGGCGAGAGCCGCATGGGACTGTGTCCGGCCTCGCCGGTCACCATTGTCGGGTATCGGCAGTCGTAGACGGTTCCTCACGGTCGGCTGAGGCTCGCGTCGACGCTCGACGCCTGTGCCGTATGGGCGGCGAGTCGGCGTCGATTGACGCCGACTCACCGCACCTGCAAACTACTATCATTCATAGTAGATGGTGGGGTGGTATCCGCTGACCGGGAGAGGGATGACGACTGTGACGATGCGTGACTGGCCGGCGCGGCGTTGGGTGGCCGCGTTACTGGGCGCGACGGTGGCCGCGCTGGTCGTGGCGATCCCCACCGGGATCATCCACACTGCGTTCTACGTTCGAATGACCCCGGTGTTGTGGTGGAACTATCCGGTGTGGATTGCCACCGCAGTTCTCAGTGGCCTCATTCTTGCGACATACGTGAGCACTGGGCTGGCGTCGTCGGTTTCTTCCCGTGTAGGGGTCAGTGCGAATGCGTTGTCGTTGTTGGCAGTCGGATGTCCGATATGCAACAAACTGGTAGTGGTGGCGGTCGGGGTGAGCGGTGCTCTGGATCTATGGGCACCCGTGCAGCCCGTAATCGGAGTGATGTCGGTGGGGGTGATGGTGTGGGCTCTTCGACTGCGAATCCGCGGGGAACGCGCGTGCCCTACTTCTCGCGTAGGTCAGGAGTTCGGCAACTCCGCTGGCTTTGGCGGTGCAGGCGCAGCAAAATTGTAGGATTTCTCGCCACGTCCTATCCGCGGTCCGGCAGCAACAGACGACGAAGGCGACCGCTTCTCGATGCGCCATCTGCGGTGTTGGGCTGTGCCTGCGACACCGGCAGGCGGGCGTCGGCCAGCAATCCTGCCACCCCGGCGGCCACGCAGGCCGACGTCACCACTATCAATGCCGGATTCGTTCGCCCGGTCAAAGCGTCCCCGAACAGCACCGCGGCGATCGTACCGGGCAGAATCCCCACGACAGTGGCCGTCGTGTAGGGCAGCAGGCGCACCGCGGAGAGTCCGGAGCAGTAGTTGACCAGGGCGAACGGTGCCGGGGCAATGAGCCGCAAGGACCCGACGGCCAGCCACCCCCGCCGAGCCAACCGGGCATCGATGGACTTGACCGCAGGATTCGTCAGCCGCTCCTGCACCGCGGTGCGCCCGAGCGCGCGCACCAGCAGCAACGCCAGCACAGCGCTGACAGTTGTGGCGGCGATCGTGACGGCGACCCCGGTGGCGGGACCGAACAACAGTCCGGCGCTGAGGGTGAACACCGTGCGCGGTACCGGGGCAATCGTCAACACCGCCTGGGTCAGAAAGAACACCACCACGAACGACGGGCCCATCGACTCCGCCCACTCGCGCACCACAATGATCGACGGGCGGGGTACGAGGGCGGCAGCCACTGCCAGTATTGCCAGCGCTGCCACGGTGGCGAGGACTCGGCGATCGCGCAGAATCGCCGATACGGTTTCGGTCATGACGGTCTCTGCCTGCGCCGCCTCGCCGAGGTTTCCGACAAGCACGCGGGAGTGGACGGCGAGGAATGGCTTCGCACTGCCGGTGCTCAGGAGCGGACGAGCCGTGAGATCGCGTCGGTGGCCTCTTTGATCTTCGCGTCGGCTTGGGGACCGCCGGCGATGGCGGCGTCGACCACGCAGTGGCTGATGTGAGCTTCGAGCAGGCCCATGGCCACCGCCTGCAAGGCTTTGGTCATCGCCGAGACCTGGGTGAGGATGTCGATGCAGTACTTGTCTTCCTCGACCATGCGCTGCAGTCCTCGGGCCTGGCCTTCGATGCGCTTGAGGCGTTTGAGGTAGGCGTCCTTTTCGGTGATGTAGCCGTGCGCGGCGTGATCATGGCCGTCGGTCTCGGCGGGTGCCTGCGCGGCCGCGGGAGTGGCCATGGTGTCCTCCTGGAATCCGAGTGTCATGCCGAGCATCCTCGATTATGCCCGCCCGGGGTATGGCGCGAGAGGGTCGGTCCGTCGAGTCGTCGCTGGGCCGCCGCCGCAGCGCACATCACCGCGCAGCGGGCCACCGCTCGGGTCGCCGGGTGCCGGGTGATCTGCACCAAGGTCGTTGTCACGAAGGACATGGCCCTCTCCTTTCGTAGGCTGCATCGGGGTTGTAGCGGTGGGGTGGGGTGGCGCGCCTGCATGCCACGCCCACCCCAGCCTTTTGGGTGCTTGTTCTACCCGCGCGGTTATCCGGTGAGGGACTTGAACCGGCGCAACCGCAAGCTGTTGCTGACCACGAACACCGACGAGAACGCCATCGCTGCACCGGCCAGCATCGGATTGAGCAGCCCGGCCGCAGCCAAGGGGAGGGCGGCCACGTTGTAGGCGAACGCCCAGAACAAGTTGCCCTTGATGGTGCCCAACGTTCGGCGGGACAGGCGGATAGCATCCGCTGCTGCGCGCAGATCACCGCGCACCAACGTCAGATCGCTGGCTTCGATCGCAACGTCGGTACCGGTGCCCATCGCCAGACCGAGGTCGGCCTGCGCCAACGCGGCGGCGTCGTTCACGCCGTCGCCGACCATCGCCACTACCTTGCCCTGCTCCTGCAGCTTTTTGACGACGTCCACCTTGTCTGCGGGCAGCACCTCCGCGATCACTTCGTGGATGCCGACCTGGTCGGCGATGGCACGCGCGGCGGCTGCGTTGTCGCCGGTGAGCATGATCGGCGTCAAACCCAGGCCCCGCAGCTGCTCGATCGCCTCGGCGGAGGTGGGTTTGACCGCGTCGGCGACGACCAGTACTCCGCGAGCCCGACCGTCCCAACCGACTGCGACGGCGGTCTTGCCCTCGGATTCGGCTGCACGCATCGCACTTTCGAGTTCGTCCGGCAGCTGCTGCGCCCGGTCGGCGAGGAGGCGGGCCCGTCCGACGATCATTGCGTGGTCGTCGACTATGCCCTGCACCCCGAGGCCTTCGATATTTATAAACTGCTCCACCGGTGGCAGGGCTCCGACCTTCTCGCGGGCACCTTTGGCGATGGCCTGGGCGATGGGGTGCTCGGACGAATCTTCGAGTGCACCGGCCAGGCGCAGCACCTGCGCGGTGTCCTCGCCGTCGGCGGTGATCACGTCGAGCAGAGTCATCTTGCCGGTGGTGACGGTGCCGGTCTTGTCGAGTACCACGGTGTCGACACGGCGGGTCGATTCGAGCACTTCGGGACCCTTGATCAGGATGCCGAGCTGAGCGCCGCGGCCGGTGCCGACCATCAGCGCGGTCGGGGTGGCCAGGCCGAGGGCACACGGGCAGGCGATGATCAGGACGGCGACGGCTGCGGTGAACGCGGCCGCGATCCCACCGCCGGTGCCGATCCAGAAGCCGAGTGTCGCCGCGGCAAGGGCGATCACGATCGGGACGAAGACTCCGGAGATCTTGTCGGCCAGACGCTGAGCTTGGGCTTTACCGGTCTGAGCGTCTTCGACGAGTTTCGCCATCTGTGCGAGCTGGGTGTCCGAGCCGATGCGGGTCGCCCGGACCACGATTCGGCCACCGACGTTGACCGTCGCGCCGACGACCAGATCATCGGGTCCTACCTCGACGGGCACGGATTCGCCGGTCAACATCGAATTGTCGACCGCGGAAGAGCCGTCGGCGACCACGCCGTCGGTGGCGATCTTCTCCCCGGGGCGGACGACGAACTCGTCACCGACGATGAGTTGATCGGTGGGGATGCGCTGTTCGACACCCTCGCGCAGGACGGAGACTTCCTTGGCACCGAGCTCGAGCAGGGCACGCAGGGCGGCACCGGCGCGTCGCTTGGAGCGTGCTTCGAAGTAGCGGCCGGCGAGGATGAAGGTGGTGACTCCGGCTGCGGCCTCGAGGTAGATGTTGCCGGCCCCGTCGGAGCGGGAGATGGTCAGCTCGAACGGGTGTGTCATGCCGGCCGTTCCGGCGGTGCCCCAGAACAGGGCATACAACGACCACCCCAGTGCTGCGATGGTGCCCATCGAGATCAGGGTGTCCATCGTTGAGGTGGCGTGCCGCAGATTGGTGAAGGCGGCCTTGTGGAACGGCCATGCCCCCCACACCACCACGGGTGCGGCGAGGGTCAGGGAAAGCCACTGCCAGTTGGTGAACTGCAGTACCGGAACCATGGCCATCGCGATCACCGGCACGCTGAGCACCAGCGATATGAGCAGGCGTTGGCGCAGCGAGGCGGTGGGGTCGATCTCGGCTGGCCCGGCCGCGTCGGGGTCGGTGGAGGAGGCGGCGGGCGCGGGGACCGTGGCGGTGTAGCCGGCCTGCTCGACGGTGCCCACGAGATCCTCGGTCGAGACATCACCGACGTAGTCGACGCGTGCTTTTTCGGTGGCGTAGTTCACCGTCGCGGTGACACCGTCGAGCTTGTTGAGCTTTTTCTCGATCCGGTTCGCGCAGGAGGCGCAGGTCATACCACTGATGTCGAGTTCGACCCGGCCGTCGGCGGTGGGGTGGTGCGTGACGGGATTCATCGTCGCTCCTCTCGGGGTGTGGTGGTGTGTCAGTGTCCGTGCCCGGCGGGCATCGGCTCCGAGGCGGCGGGCACCGCGGCGTATCTGCTGTCGGTGACCATCAATCCTCCAGGTCTCTGATTGGCGACGGGCCCGCCCGCAGTGGACACCGCGGCGGCGTCGTGAGTCGAGGTGTCGTGTGTGTCGGGTGGTGCGGCACCTTCGGGGCCGAAGGCGTCCCCGGCTCCGAAGGCGAGCCCGAAGACCGCGGCTAGGGCGATGGTGAATCCGACGAACTTCGATGATGCGTTCATCGTGCGAATCTCCTGTCCGGGTCTGGTGTCGATCAGGAGGCGAGCTGGTAGCCGGCCTCGTCGACTGCGTGGGCGATGGCCGTCTGCTCGATCGGGGTGTCCGAGTCGATATCGACTCGGCCGCTCGCGAGGTCGACATTCACGGCGGTCACACCGGGGATGCCGCTGATCTCCTCTCGGACCGAGGAGACGCAGTGCCCGCAGGTCATTCCGGTGACGGTGACGGTGGTGTTCATCGATGCCCTTCTTTCTTCGATTCGGAATGTGATCGAGGTCGTCGCGACCCACTTACAGATTTACCATACCCCCCTACGGTATGCAACGAGATGTGCCGCACCGGTGCTACGGCATGACCCTGGGCACTGACCGGAACACCGCCCTCGGATGCGGGAGCGGCACCCAGAATCGAACGTCGCACCAGAGCCTGCATCGGCGGGCGTCCTCGACTCCGGCTACTACGAACGCGGATTACGCGCGCGCAGAGATGCCCACAATCTTCTCGATGATGTCGCTTCCGTCCTTGCCGACGTCGAATCTCGTGCGGACAGAGTGTTCTTTGGGCGATGATCATCGTCATCGCCATACTGGCCACGATCATGCTCTTCGTATACGAGCGTTCGGCCATCACACCGGTAGTCGGTGCGCAGGCAATCCATTCGGCGTTCTGTCCTGGCTGCGGTCGGCGTCGCTGCGTTGACCGTACTGGCGTTCGACCTCGGGATGGGTGGTTGGATGCTGCTGCTGTACTACACCGAGACCATGCCACCGGCCACCGATGCTGCGTTCTGGATGCTCATGCAAATCGGTATCGTCCTCGGGGTGGTCACGGGTTACCCCGTCGTCCGTCGCCTCCAACGTCACCGCAGTACCCCCGCCTGAGGTGTGGGTGGCCCGCATTCGTGTGAATGCGGGCCACCGGTCGGTGGATAGTCGTGAACGGTGCCGCGTCGATACCCTCGTGTTCGGCAATCATCGTCGAGGTCTCGGGTGTGGGCAATGCAGGCCACTTCTCGGCGTGCACTGCCGCTAGCCGGTGGCCGGTACCTCGCCGCTTTCGGTCACCGTGGTCTCGGTGGGGGGTGGGGTGAGCCGGTCGGATCGATCGAGCGCATAGAGAGCGGCCACAGATGCCGCCCCGACCAGGGTCAGTATCGCCCAGATCAGTGCACCCAGATGCGCGTCGCTGAGAAGCCCGAAGACGGCTCCTGTACCCAGGTTGCCGAGCAGGATGCCGACCCCGACGATGGTGTTGTAGAACCCGTAATGGGTGGCCACCAGCTTCCCGCCCGACAGGGTCACCACCGTGTCCATCTCGAACGGAAACACCGCGGCGGTGCCGACCGCCAACAGTGCAGCGGTGAACACCAGGGCACCGGCGGCGGCCCACCCGCCCAGCGCGGCCGGGCTCGGCAGCACGATCAGCGGGAGGAACGCCAGCGCCATGATTGCCATACCGACCACCACGCTTCGCCCCGAACCCCACCTGCGGGACAACCAGGACGTGATCCGGAACTGCCCGGCGATCGCGACCACGCCGGAGACCACGAACAACGAGGTCACCAGAGCGGTGTCGGACCTGCCGTTACCGACTACCACCGCAGCCTGCAGCGGCAGCGCAAGATAGATCTGGAACGAAAGCACGTAGGATCCGATCATCGCCAGCGCGAACAGCACGAAGGGTCGGTTGGCCATCACCACCCGCCAGTCCTCGAGTACCGATGTCGTGGCCCCGGTCGTCTCGGCCCGGTGCGCGGGGAGCGTCCAAATCTGCACGATCGTCAGAACAGCAAAAATCGCGGCCGCTGCCAGTGAGGTGACTCGGAAGTCGAGGGTGGTCAGAGCGAGACCGATCAACGGGCCCAGCAGAATCCCGGCCTGATAGAACACGTTGAACACCGCGAACGCCTCGACCCGCCGTGGCCCTGCGTCGGCGGCCAGATACGCCCGCACGGCCGGGTTGAACAGCGCACCGGCGAACCCGGTCGCGGCCGAGGCGAGCAGGATCGCCGGCAGCGATTCCACGGCCGCGAGCAGTACGAAACCGGCAACTCGCAGCAGGCAGCCGGCGACGATCAGGGGTTTGTATCCGAGGCGGTCGGCGAGGGTGCCGCCGAGCAGGAACATCCCTTGCTGGGAGAAGTTCCGCATCCCCAGCACCAGCCCGACCGCCCACGCCGCCAGGCCCAGGGAACCGGCCAGATACCCGGCCAGGTACGGCATCAGCATGTAGAAACCGACGTTGATGGAGAACTGGTTGACCATCAACACCTGGCTGGGCCGGTCGAAGCTACGGAACTTGGTCAGAAAAGTTTTCATCGAACGCTCTCGGTGGGATCGACGACGGTGGGATCGACGACGGTGGCGCACCGCGTCCACGACGTCACAGTCTCATCGGTGGGGTGGGCGATGGTCGTCGGCTCGGTCGGCGGGTCAACGTCGAGCAGGCCGTGCTCGGTGCAGTAGTCGTCGTTGTAGATGGTGTCGAAGTAGCGCTGCGGTCCGTCGGGGAAGACGGCCGCGACCCGGGTCTCCGGCGGGCTGGTGCGAGCGATCCAGCCGGCCGCGAGGGCGACGGCCCCGACGCTCCAGCCGCCGCTGGCGTGGTGCGTCGCCGCCAGGGTGCGGCACGACCACACCGCTTCGTGCGGGGCCACCCAGTGCACCTCGTCGAAGGCGGGATAGTCGATGTTGTCGGGATAGATGCTCGAACCCAACCCGCGCATGAGCCGAGTGCTGGCGGGTTGCCCGAAGATCGTCGATCCGATGGTGTCGACACCGACCAGTTTCAGGTCGGGGCAGAACTGCCGGAGCACCCGGGCCACCCCGGCGGAGTGCCCTCCGGTGCCCACCGAGCAAACCAAGGTGTCGACGCGTCCGAGCTGGGCGATGAGTTCGTGAGCGAGCGACTCGTACGCCTCGACATTGTCCGGGTTGGTGTACTGATCCGGGCACCACGACCCTGGATGTGTATCGAGGAGCTCACGGACCTTCTCACGCCGGGCCTGCTGCCAGCCGCCGTCGGGGTGCGGTGTGGTGACCAGTTCGACGCGGGCACCGTACGCGGCGAGCATCCGGTGCACGATCGGTTCCAGTCCCGGGTCGGCGACGAGGGTGACGGGGTGGTGATGGGTGATCCCGGCCAGGGCCAGACCCAGGCCGAGGGTTCCGCTGGTGGATTCGATGATCATCGCGCCGGGAGCGAGGTCGCCGCGGGCCTTGGCTTTTTCGACCATGTGCAGCGCGGGGCGGTCTTTCATCCCACCGGGATTGCTGCCTTCGAGTTTCGCCCAGAAGCCGCGGCCGGAGTCCGCGAACGGTTCACCGATCCACAGAACGGGCGTGTTGCCGACCATTGTGCTCGGTTCCGGGCAGTTCTTGGCGGTCGCCAACATGTGGCCGGCGGAGGACGGTGGCACGAGTGTGGAGCGAACAGCACTGTTCATGATGAGTAGTCCCTGTATGTGATCTGCGAGGAGCGCAGTAAGTGAGTGATGGGCAGCACGAACTGGGCCATGAGAGGAGAAGTCCTCGGATGGCCCGCGGGCTGCTGATCAGCACCTGTTGATACAGAGTTCGTTCAAGACGGTTCGGCCGTGCCGGATCGGAATGGGTAGATCCGGTGGGGCTCGCGAAATGCGCGGGGCAGACATCGCCACCAACACCACAGCGAAGGCCATCGCTGCGACCGCGGCGATGGTCGATGGGCGGGGCGGGTTGTCGGATCGGGGCATTGCGATGACGGTGTTCGTATCGTGCGCCATGTGGGGCGATCCGTCGTCGATGTGCGCGTGGTTGGGGGAGAGTTCCGCGGCGGCCTGAGACGAGGACGAAACGATGTGTACGCCGTCGCTGTGATGGTCCTGTTCCCAGGCGATGCCGCATTGAGCGATGGTGTGAGCCAACAAATACAGGACAGCGGCGACTGCGATAACCGTCCGCAGGCGCGGCGGGCCCAGCGCAGAGATTCTCACAACGCCTCGACGGTAGCAGCCGGAAACTGGGTTGGCCCAAACCCATTCAGGGTGCCCCTGATGTGCCGCCGCCGAATCGGGCGGTCACACCGCCCGCCCGCAGGCACCACATGTTTCTGGTCACGTCGAACACGGCCAGGACGATCGGGGCGGTGATCATGATGGCCGCCAGAGCAGATGCACCCGCATATGTCGGCGTGCTGCGGCGCGGTAGAAGCCAGTCTCCATCCCGGGGTCCAGCACGCATCTTGTGCGAGCCGAGGGTGGTCCGTGCACCGGTCGATGCCCGGCCACGAAGGGCACCGCGAAGGACAAAGGGCACAGCGAAGGTGCGCGGTCGATATCCCGGGGTATGCATCGACGTCGCAGAGGCGCGGTGTCGGCGGGGGAGCCGGTCCGGGCTCACCGCTGTTACTACTATCGTGCATAGTAGTAACCGAGGGTGGTCAGGTGGCGCTATGCCGTACATGAGAAAAGAGCCATGCAGGCATGCTCGATATCGAGTCCAGCGCAACAACAGTGAACCGTCACCGACGAACCCGACGTCGCCGTGTGTTCACCGCGATAGCAGGCAGGTCATCGTGTGCGGTATCTGCTGGTGTGCTGTTGTACGCGGGCTTTCCACCTCGGTCGCTGTGGTTCCTCGCGCCGTTGGGTGTCGGGGTTCTTGTTCTCGTCATCCGCGGCCGTTCCATCCGGGCGGCGTTCTTCTACGGGTATCTGTCGGGATTGGCGTTCTTTCTGCCTCTGCTGCCCTGGGTGGGTGTCTACGTCGGTGCCCCGCCGTGGCTGGCGCTCGCGGCGATCCAAGCGATAGCAGTGGCACTGTTCTGCGCTGCAGCGGCCGCAGTGTCCGGGTTGCGCTTCGAACCGCTGTGGATCGCCGCGATCTGGACCGCCACCGAAGGTCTGCGCGCACGGATTCCGTTCGGGGGATTTCCGTGGGGGAAACTAGCTTTCGCCCAAGCAGACGGCCCTCTGCTCTCGCTTGCCGCGTTCGCCGGTGCGCCCGGTGTATCTTTTGCAGTCGCAGTGATCGGCGCGGCACTGGCCAGTGTGGTCCGCCAGGTACGCCCGCCGACGCCGCGATTCGCAGTCGGGTCGGTGGCCACTGTGGTGATCGTGCCGGCTCTGGCTTTCGCGCTCACTCCCGCTGACGATGCAGGCGCAGCGCGTGCGACGGTCGCCGTTGTTCAAGGCAACGTTCCGCGGTCGGGTCTGGACTTCAACTCGCAACGTCGAGCAGTTCTCGACAATCACATCGAGCGAACAATGCAGCTCGGGGACGACATCACCGCCGGCAGGGTGCCCGCTCCCGACCTGGTGATCTGGCCGGAGAATGCATCCGATATCGACCCACTGCGCAACGCCGACGCCACTGCCGGGATCGACGCTGCAGCGCGGTCGGTCGGGGTGCCGATTCTGGTCGGAGCTGTGCTCGGTAACGACGACGGCACCTCGATGAATACCTCGATCGTGTGGGATCCGGTACTCGGACCGGGGGAGCGACACGACAAACGCAAACTTGTTCCTTTCGGAGAGTATCTCCCGATGCGATCTGTGATGACGAGGTTGTCCTCCTACGCCTCGCAGGCCGGTAACTTCGTTCCCGGGTCGGGCGACGGTGTCGTCGATATCGCCGGAATTCCGACGGCCGTCGCCACCTGTTACGAGGTCGCGTTCGACGAGCTGGTCACCGACTCCGTGCGTGCGGGGGCGCAGCTGATCACGGTCCCCACCAACAATGCGACGTTCGGGCGCACCGATATGACCTACCAGCAGTTGGCGATGTCGCGGCTGCGGGCGGTCGAGCACAACAGGACTGTTCTCGTTGCGGCGACCAGTGGGGTCAGTGCCGTCATCGACCCACAGGGGAAGGTCGCAGATCGTTCGGGCTTGTTCGCTGCGCAGACGTTGGTCGCTGATGTTGCCCTGGAAACGAGATCGACGTGGGCGACAAAGCTGGGACCGCTTCCGGAGTACGCCGCGGTCGTTCTTGCTGTCGTGGGGTGTGCTCTCGCATGGAGAAGGCAGCGTTCGCCGGCCGATGGTCTCCGACCGTCGACGTCCGGTGCTACCGCGCTGTGAGGCACGAAACCACTGCGGGGGACATCGAACTACTAACCATGATAGTAATTACCCCACTCGTCGTGTATCTTTTCGTTATCGCGTCGTGATCCGTTCGATACATCAGTGAGGTGCGCACGTCGATGATTACGCCTCGCTCCATTCGATTACCGAGGACTCTGCTGTGGCACAACACCGTATGACCCGCATGACCGACCGACGTCGACAGTTGTCGGACTGTGACGTGCCGGGAGTGGCGGTGACGCCGAGAGGGCGGCATCGCGCTCGGGCGCGCGCCACCGAGCGCCGCGGCAGTGTCGCTGTCGGTATTGCGGTGGCAGCGGGCGCTCTGGTCACGGCGGGTGCCCAATATGCGAGTCCCGCCCAGGCGCAGGCAGTCCCCGTGCACGAAGCGACACCGATGCAGGACCCGGTGGCCGAATACTTGCCTCAGATCCTCGCCATACCGGAGATCTCCAATATCAACGATGCGATCGAGCAGTTGGCGAAGGGGCAACGAAGGGCAGAGGAGAGCGCTGCGCGTGATGCAGCGGCGCTGCGACCACTGTTCGTTCGTCCGGTCGCCGGGACCCTGACCTCGGATTTCGGTCCACGATGGGGGACTACGCACACCGGGCTCGACATCGCCAACGCTATCGGAACTCCCGTCTACGCGGCAGCCGACGCTACCGTGCTCGACTCCGGTCCTGCAGACGGTTTCGGCCTCTGGGTACGTCTTCAGCATGACGATGGAACGACAACGGTCTACGGGCACATCGATCAAACCTTGGTGACCGTGGGGCAACGAGTGCAAGCCGGTGAGCAGATCGCCACTGTCGGCAATCGTGGCCAATCGACCGGGCCTCACCTGCATTTCGAGGTCGTCGACGCGGCGGGGAGCAAGGTCGATCCTCAGGAGTGGCTCGCCTCTCGGGGTGTCGCGCTGTCCGACGCGGCTGTTCGGTCGTAGGCCCCCGTTTCACCTCTCGGGCTCGCAGTAGGTACGGCGAACTTACCGGAATGCGGGCGATCGTACTGCGCGCCCGCTGAACATGTCGAGGCACCGAGGGTTCAGGTCTGATGGTGAAAACGAGACCGCAGAGACGCATCCGAAGTCAGTGCAACAGTGCGGAATTCGTTCCCATCGGCGGGCCGTGCGGTCGAGGCTCGACTACGAGTCACGGTCCGAACCGGTGATGGTGGCTCCGCGTTCCGCGAGCCAAAGTCTGGGGTCGACCTTGTTGCCGGCGGGTGTGTCGACCTCGAAGTGCAGATGTGGACCGGTGGAGATACCCCGGTTTCCTACCGTCGCAATTTCTTCACCAGCAGTGACGCGTTGACCTACGGTCACGAGGTTGTCGTTGTTGTGCCCGTAGGTCGTTACGGTGCCGTCATCGTGGCGTATGCGCACCCAGAGTCCGAAGCCCTGGGCCGGTCCTGCGCTGATCACGTCGCCGTCCGCAACGGCGACGATCGGTGTACCGGTGGAGTTGGCGATGTCGATTCCTTGATGGGCGCGGCCGTCGCCGAAGGTCGAGGTCAACGTTCCTGTTGTCGGCGCACGATACTTTCCGTTGCTCGACCCTGTTGTGCCGGTAGGGGATTGCGGGGCGGCCGACGGATGATCGCCCGCCTCGGGTGTCGTGGTTTCGGGTGTCGTTGTTTCAGATGACGTGCCGGGTGCCGACGTTTCAGGCACAGTGGCGTCGGGTTCGAGCGCGGGCAGTTCGGGCGTCGACGGGTCGGCGGCCGACTCGGGGTCCTGAGTGTCCTGAGTGTCCTGAGTGTCCTGGGTGCCTTGGGCGGTCGGTTGTTCGGTCGAGGGCTCGGCGTTCGACCTGCCGGGTGGGACCGCCGCATGTCCGCGCGACGAGGTGTGCGGGGTGGCCGGATCGTGGGGAGTCTCGGCGGCCGCGAGTGTGGATGCAAGTGTGGCGACGTCCATCGACGACACCAGTCGGGGGAGAACTGTGGGGTCGATGTCGTCGATCGGCGCGAGACAGGGGATCAGTCGCGAAAGGGCTCCCGTTGGTCCGTCAGCTGTATCGGTGGCTCCGATCGTGCCCACGAGGCAGGAGACGATGCGGCTCTGTGGGCCGGCCAGGTCGTCGAGAGCGCCGTTGGCGCGAATCTCGCGTAGTGCGCCGACGACGAGATCGAGGACCTCCTGTTGGACGTGCGGGTCCGATTGGGCCTGCGCGGGGAAGGCAGGCGGCGGCGCAGCCGGATCGGCGTCCGGGGCTGCAGACGCCGTGGGTGCCAGCGCGAGGATGCCTCCCACGAACGCGGTACCGACGAGGATGCGAGTACCCCACCGAGTTCGGTGCGCCATGTACGAGGACGAGGGCAGAGGTCTCATGTCGGTGGTCCTCCTGGACGGCAACTGCATACCTGGCAGTAATTCAGGTCGCCTTCGAGTCAAGGCGACACGCCGCATCACTATTACACCCTTTCCGCACAAGCACCATCAGTCACAGTGAATTACATCGGTAACATTCGCACCCTGCGACCCATTTCGATCGTCGGGTTGTTTCTCGGGAGCCGAAGTTCATGTACGTAATATCTTCTGCGCCAGAAGGACTCGGCGTCGCTGGACGGCCTTCATCGTGCGCCTCGATGGGGACGGTCGTCTTCGGCGAACGGCCGGAGAGCTGTGTGCTGGCACTGTGAGGCCCGAGGGTGAAGGGGCCGCGAAAGCGTTGACGGCGTGCAGGATCCACGTTGCTACTATCGAAGATAGTAGATCGTGTAGTATGACGCTGACAGACCGGAAGACATCGTCGAGGTGAACGAGACAGAGGTGCAGGGTGCAGCGGGTGACGACACGCTGGTCCCTACTTGCGATCATCGTCATCGTGACAGTTGTTGGAGCGCTGGCATTGTGGTCTCGAGATCCCTCGACCCAGTCGGTGGGGTCCGCAGGATCGGCACCTCACGTCGAGGACGAGGATCTCCCGTCGGCAGTGATCGCTACCCGTGCTGCCCTCGAGCCGTGCCCGACCTCGTCGCCGGTTCCGTCCCCCGTAACTGGCGAGCTCGTCGGTACGTCCGCACGATGCTTGGGAACGTCGGACTTATCCGATCTGGGGACCTCCCTGGCTGGGCAACCCACATTGCTCAATGTCTGGGCGTCGTGGTGCGGTCCGTGTAGACAGGAGATTCCGGTTCTGGCCCAGTACGCCGCAGAACCGGATGCGGTTCGGGTCGTCGGTCTCAACGTCCAAGACGATGCCGATGCGGCATTGAGCCTGCTCACCGAGCTGGGAGTGCACTATCCCTCGTTCGATCAGGCCGACGCGGCGTTGCAGACACTTGACGCGCCCCCTGTCCTGCCCCTGAGTTTCTTGGTCCAGAGCGATGGAACGATCGAGCGCATCACCTCGACGCCGGTGTTCTACGACCCGAGTCAGGTGCGGGAGGCGGTAACAGCGCTTGTGCGCTGATCTCAGCACGAGCACGAGCACGAGCACCAGCACCAGCAACGCGGCGAGGATCGAACGCCCGCCGGCGGACGGACTTCTACAGAATTGGGAGATGTGTATGACCAGGCAGCGGGCAGGTGCGTTCTCGCTCACGCGCCGCAACTTTCTCGCGCTGAGCGCGGCCGGAACGAGTGCCGTCGTGTTGGCGGCATGCGGCAATGGCTCGTCCGCAGCGACAGTTGTCGGACCGGACTCCGATGTGGTGGGACAGGCCGAGGACGCGCGGCGCTCGGCCGTCGGCAGACAAGTCGATATTTCCTTGAGAGCTCAGTCGAGCACGATCGACCTCGGCGGAGTGCAGGTACAGACCTGGACTTTCGGCGACAGACTCCCCGGTGCCGAGATTCGCCTGAGCCGAGGTGATGTGTTGCGCGCACAGCTCGACAACCGCCTCGAGCAGGAGACGACGATCCATTGGCACGGAATCGCCTTGCGCAACGACATGGACGGAGTGCCGGGCCTGACTCAGCCGGCTGTGGCTTCCGGTGACTCGTTCGGCTACGACTTCACCGTGCCCGACGCGGGCACGTACTTCTTTCACCCTCACGTCGGTACCCAACTCGACAGAGGACTGTATGCACCGCTGATCGTCGAGGACCCCGCCGACGGCTCGGACTACGACCTCGAAGCCGTCCTGGTCCTGGACGACTGGCTCGACGGGGTAGCCGGCGACCCCGATCGAGAACTCGAACGGCTGCGCAGCGAGGGCATGTCGATGGGCGGCATGTCGATGAGCGCGCCCACCGCCCAGTCGCCTCTCGGTGGCGACACCGGCGACGTGAGCTACCCGTACTACCTGATCAACGGCAAGATCGCCGCCGACCCCATCGTGCTCGGCGGACGGCCGGGCCAGCGGCTGCGCCTGCGCATCATCAACGCAGCTGCCGACACGGCCTTCCGTTTCGCAGTGGGGGGGCATCCTCTCACTGTTACTCACAGCGACGGATTTCCGGTTCAGCCCGAGCAGGCGCAATGCTTGTTGATAGGGATGGGAGAGCGTTACGACGCAATCATCACCTTGCAGGACGGGGCGTTTCCGATTGTCGCCGCCGCGGAAGGTAAGGACGGGAGCGGGTTCGCTGTGTTGCGTACCGGGCCAGGCGCCGCGCCGCAGTCCTCAGTCCGGCCTGCCGAACTCTCTGCAGCCCCGGTGATGGCTGATCAACTGATGTCGCTCGATACGGTCCGCTTGTCCGCACGCGAGCCGGATCGCACGTACGACATCGCTCTCGGGATGGAGATGGGCGGGTACACCTGGACGCTCAACGGTGAGACGTACGAGCAGCACACCCCCCTCGACGTTCGCGAAGGCGAAAGAGTACGACTTCGCTTCGTCAACGCCACCACGATGTTTCATCCCATGCATCTGCACGGACACACCTTCGAGGTTGTCAACGGTGCCGGATCAGGCCCCCGGAAGGACACCTCGCTGGTCTTGCCGAACCAAACTGTCGAAGTCGACTTCGACACCGACAATCCCGGCCAGTGGCTTCTGCACTGCCACAACCTCTATCACGGGGAAGCGGGAATGATGACATCGGTGTCCTACCTGGCGTGAGCCTACGGCCGCATTCGTATTCGAGGCATGCAAACCTCTCGGACCAGGGTGCTCGCTACCGAAGGATCACGTAGCTGGCTCGTTCGACGGGATAGAGTGAACACGCGCCTAGGAGGCACTCATGCAGGGTTTGGGAGAGCTCGAAGCTCTGGTGATGGACGTGGTGTGGAATACCAGCGCCGCAGTCCGGGTTCGTGATGTCATCGATCAACTCGAGGACGGTCGAGAACCGGCGTACACCACGATTCAGACGGTGCTCGACAATTTGCACCGTAAAGGCTGGGTACACCGACAACGCAACGGACGGGCATATTGGTACGAAGCCACCCGAAGCAGGGAAGAAGCCGCCTCCGACGCCTTGCGAATACTTCTCGAATCGACCGGCGACCCGACGAGCGTGCTGCTGCACTTCGCCCGCGGCGCTTCCGATGACGAATCGAAGGTGCTCACCCGCGGTCTGAAAGAGCGTCAGAGGTGACTGCCGTACTCCTGTGGGCCCTCGGTGGGCTGTTGGTTGCGGCTGCCGCGCCATTGCTGATGAGGTCGATGATCGACAGAGGTATCGATGCGCACGTCACGCTCTTGACGTGGTCGGCGCTCGTTGTGGGCACCTTGGTCAGCATTGCGGTACCGGTCGTGCTCAGTGCGATCCCCAGTCATGGGGGCGTGACGACCCTGGTCGACATCGCACACCAATGCTGGCTCGCCCTTCAGGGCGACATACCTGCCCGCGTCGAGGCCATCGTCGGGGTTGTCGGGATTGCGATGTTGGGCTGCGGCGCAGTCCGCTGGATCGTCCACCTGAGGCGCGCAGTGTGTGAGCGACGGCGAGTGTACGAGCGGCACATCGATCTGCTGCGCATCATCGCTGGAGGCGTCGGGTTTTCCGGTTCGAATCAACCCGCGTCGACCTTGTGGCTTCCGTTGGACAGTCCTCTCGCGTACAGCGTCGCGGGACGACCGGCGATGGTCGTGGCCAGCGAGGGGCTGCGTACGCAGTTGACGCCTGCTGAAGTCGAGGCGGTCCTCGCACACGAACGTGCACACATCGATGGCCGGCATCATCTGCTCGTAGGCATTGCCGAGTCGGTGGCCTATGCGTTTCCGTGGCTACCGATCATGCGAGCGTCACCTTCGCTCGTGCGCGCTCTGGTCGAACTCGACGCGGACGCCCGCGCAGCCCGCTCGCACGGACGAGACCCCGTGCGGCGCGCTCTGACTTCGCTGCGCCCGCACCCTGTTCCTCTGCCCGCCCTCGGTATGGTTTCCGATGCCACCGTTGTGCGGCTCGATCGTCTCGCCGTGGACCGAGTGATCCCGCATGCTCCCCTCCGGTGGGCGCGGGCGTTCGTAGCGTGCACCGCCGTTGCCCTGCCTGCGTTACCAGTAGTGGCCCTGCTGGGGGCCATGACGTTGGCATCCTGCGCGGTGGGATGAAATGCCCCGCGCGGCACTACAGATCACGGGAGCGAGTCCGCAATACTCGCCCCTCGGCTTTCGGGTGCGGGAAGCGATCATCATGAGACCGACGAGCGCGAGGACCATCGCCATCGGATAGCCGACCGCGAGATCCTGCCATCCGGCGCTCGGAAGAAACCGAAGCTGCCCGAGATGAATTACGACGTGGGTCGCACCGATCACGACACCCGCCATCAGGACCACCCAACCCCGACCTTGACGGCGGCGCTCACGCTTGTACGCCTCGGTGTAGGGGCCGCCCGCGTCTTCCGACGACCGGCCGTCTCGTTCTTCGCCTGACATCGCGCGCTGCCAGCACGTCCATACGTTGTCGATCGTGAGCGAGTCGGCCGACGGAGCCGAACCACCGCCGAGGAGAAGGCAACCTGGGGCGAGGGCACGCCTGCGCTGGTAGCACTGAGGGTGACAGCGGGCGAGGTTCTGATTCGCCGGTACAGGCCGGGGCCCGTTCGACGTCGTTTGCGCCCGCTGGCAAACCGATAGGTTCACTTCCCGGCAGTAGCGGGACCATCGGCGAAGTGTCCGGTCCCGACCTGGTAAACCCTGACCAAGACGATCTCGGCATTCGATTTCACCGGATCGGTTCTGGTGCTCGACCTTCGGGGGCGGTGGTGCGGAACGTGCGTGATCATTCTCCGATGGTTCGTCCGGTGTTTCGCCACGCGAGCATGCCGCCTTGTAGTTCGACGACATCGGTGTAGCCGAGAGAGGCCAGTTCTTTCGCAGCGGTGGCGCTCATTGTCCCGGTACGGCAGTAGATCGCCAGCGGCGTGGTCCGGTCGGGCGGCAACGTCGCGGCCTGTTGTCGGATCTGGTCGAAGGGAAGGCTCGAGTCGGTTCCCGGGAGCTGGCCCTCGTCGGGGGTATGGACGTTGATCGTGACTCGGGCGGGATCGGCGATTGCGGCGGCGAAGTCAGCGGGATCGAGCAGTTCCGCCCGTGTAGCAACGGGCATCGACGCGGTGGGCTCAGAGACCTCGCCGCCGGTACATCCAGCGAGTGCAAGGACGAGGACAGTCAGTATCGATGCCGGACTACGGAGCGTCGATCGGGACACCGAATGCGGTGCCATCGCATCGAGGTGATCACCGAAAGGCACACGCATAAAAATACGTTCGGTGATCACGAGAGCACCTGCGACGCTGCGAGGACGCCGATGAGGACCGCGCAGCAGATGAGCGAGACAGTGAGTCGGCCTCGACGAGTGTGCGCGTCCACTCGAAACAGAAACAGGCCTTGCCGGACCAATGTGTATGCGGCAATACTCCCCAGGAAGACCAGCCCTCCGACGGGAAGGTCGACCTGAAGTACCGCGGCGAGCGCAACTCCCGCGATCAACAGGGCTGCAGCGGCCTCGTAGAGCTGAACCGGAATCCTCCTCGTCGCCAGGGTGCGATCGGACGAAAACAGGCCCCACCGAGATCGAGTCGGACGCCCCGAACAGCAGCCCGCCAAGAAGCATCCCGGACGACCGATCGCCATGCCGAGAAACAATCCCGGGGTGGTTGCATCCAGGACTGCGCCGACGTCCATACCCCCGAGTGCTCCGCCGATGACCAAGGTGCCGAGCGAAACGAGGAGGAAGCCTTGTATGCACGCTCCTGCGCGGATGAAAGTAGATATCGGTCGACGGTGCAAGATCAAGTACCAAACCTTGGCACCGATATATCCCAAAACGCAACTCAGAGCTGAAATTGCAACAGCAGCAGCAACATTGGCATCCATGCGTGAGAGCAGGAATCCCTGAACAATCAATGCAACCACCGCTCCCGCGGCTACCAACGCCGGCCAACTCCACACCCGCACAGCGGGACCGTATGTCAGTAGCGCAGTGCGCGCGGTGAGCACAGAGTTCTGCTGCCGTTCGCTACTGTCTGCGCCCCCGTCGATGCGTCGCGCACTCACCTCCCACTCCCCGCTGGCAATGCCCTGAATACGGGTGGTCGCGGCGAACCGGCCTCCAGCGGCAGGACGTGATTTCACGACCAGAGTCCGATCGAAACCGACCTTCTCGGTCGATGCATGGCCCTCGACTTCCACCCGCGATCCAGTGAAGCGAATCGCCACGTCGTGGCTGGGCTCGGCATCGGCCCCGCCGACACCCCAGTACGTCACCGCAAGCCCCAGCGGCTCGACCTGGGAAATCTCATCGGTACAACTGGTGGCTGGTGAGCGCTTGGGTGCGTAACTCTGCGGTGCGGGCGCAACAGCTTCAGGCGTGCGGGCACGTGGGCGCTCCGGCGGCGCTGCAGTATCGATCGTCGGTTCTGCGGCCTGGGCCGACGCTCGCGGTGGGGTAGTGGAGTCCGGCGCGAAAGCCCGGGCGACAGTGGGATGGAGTGCACCGCTGCCGGGCGAGTGGCCCCTGCTTCGAAGATAATCGGCGGCGGCGACGCTGACCGCAGAATGTGGGGCCACCGCTGAGAGGGGATGCCTTGGCTGGGGCTCAGTACGTATGGCACCGGGGTGGGGAGCCGGTGGGCCGCCCCCGGATCGTGTCGCCGTGGTTCGTCGTTTGTGCGCTTTCGATCGCGACTTGCTGGATTTCTTTCCCACAGGTTGCCTCCATCATCGCCTGTCCGGGCGACGGCGTCTCGACAGCAGTCAACTACTATGCTCGATAGTAGCTGAACTACTAAGCGTTATAGTAGGAGCTGCGGGATGACCACACTCCGCAGGTCAGCAGGTGGCTGGTGCGAGAGTGAGGAGCAGCAATGATGAATATGGGCACCATGAGTGGCGGATGGACGATGATGGCAGGAATGGCCGCGTTCTGGCTGGTCGTGATCGCTCTGTTGATCTGGGGTGCGGTTCGGCTGATGTCCGCTCGCCCGCAATCGGGGGAGGACGCGCAGGAAATCCTCGATCGTAGATTCGCGGCCGGGGAGATAGATCGAGATTTCTATCGCGCAGCGGTCGCAGAATTGGCGACCGCTGCGCTGCGCAAGCGTGCCGACACTCGGTAAAGAGCAACTGCGGTGTGACGGGCAGGCATTTTCACCGCATGTGACCGAGTTTGCGGACTGGATATGTCGGTGCGCGCCGGCTGGCCGGTAGGGCAGGGCTCGCCCGGGGCCGGTGAGCGGCAACTGTCGGCGCGTTCGAAGGCGCACCGAAACGATCAGATCGAAAGTGGAACCGAACGTGAGTGATACACCCATCTACGACTTACTCAACGCTACATCGGCGGCGCCGCAGCCCCATGGTGAACGAGACAGTATCGCTCCACCGTCCGATCTGCGGCGTCAGCGATCGACCGAACGAGCAGTTCCGCGATCTTCGAGAGTCGACACGCGGGCTCGCCATGCGCGCCGTGACACGGCGTAATTCGCCCTGCCCTGCCTCCAGTCGGTGAGAAGACTCGTAACGGAAATCGCAGCGAACGCCGATGATCCACGCGCGTGTGCAGGTACGCCCGTCGCTGTAAGGCTCAGCTGTGCCGCGGATGCATGCGCCCCTTGACCGAATCGGTATCGACATCCATGCCCGTCCGTGAGCATGACAGCGACCGCGGGTGCACCTGGTGGCCAGCCGACTGGCGCTCACGCGTTGACAACACCCTGACGGTTCTTCCCAATGGGATCAGGAAGGGGTATGGTTCGACTTGATCAACATATACCCCTATGGGGTATATGTTGTCCGAGATGTCGAAAGCTACGCATGATCATCACGCACTGTCAGTTACGCCGGTATTGATGTACGGCCACTGTGAGCCGTCGGTCCGCAACGACGTCAACGCCGTGATCGGAATGGACACTGTCGCGTTATCGGCGGCGGCAGGGACATTCACGGTCACCAGTGCAGCCGCGCTCGTCCAGGCGCAGATCATTGTCGCCCTCGACGCCGAATACACAGCCGAACCAGAACCCACGAGTTCATGGGATGAATGGATATCGAACTCGATGGATGAGAGGACTGCACGATGAACGATCACACACACTCCGACGTCGACTCCGCGCGGACGGATCCGCCGAACAGACTGCAGCACAGCGGGCATGAAGAAGGACCCGAAATGCACACGGACGGGGCAGAGAAGGCGACTCCGCAGTCGGACCACGACACCGGCGGGCACAACGCAGAGCACGGCGGGCACACCGGTCACGGTGATCACGTCGGTATGTTTCGTCGCCTGTTCTGGGTCATGCTGGTCCTTGCCGTTCCGGTGATCGTTGCCTCGAACATGTTCGCGATGCTCCTCGGCTACTCATTGCCCGACGCAGCGTGGATTGCCTGGGTCTCTCCGGTGTTCGGAACGGTGATGTACGCCTGGGGCGGGTCTCCGTTCCTCTCCGGAGCAGTCAGCGAAATCCGTTCCCGTGCACCGGGAATGATGCTGCTCATCGCCCTGGCGATTACCGTCGCATTCATTGCGTCGATGGGAGCGAGCCTCGGCCTGCTCGATCATCAGCTCGACTTCTGGTGGGAACTGGCCCTGCTGATCGTGATCATGCTGCTCGGGCACTGGATCGAGATGAGATCACTCGCCCAGACCACCTCCGCTCTGGACTCGTTGGCGGCGTTGCTCCCGGATGTCGCCGAACGCGTCGAGGGCGACGATGTGGTGCCGGTGCCCCCGTCCGAGCTGCAGCTCGGTGATGTCGTTGTCGTCCGCCCCGGCGGCCGCGTACCGGCGGACGGCACCATCGTCTCCGGATCGGCGAGCATGGACGAATCGATGATCACCGGGGAATCACGCACCGTCCGCCGCAGCGACGGCGATCAAGTCGTCGCCGGCACTGTCGCCACCGACTCAGGTCTGCGCGTCCAGGTCACTGCAGTAGGGGAGGACACCGCCCTCGCCGGCATCGGCCGCTTGGTCGCCGACGCCCAGAACTCGACCTCGCGCGCTCAGCGCATCGCGGACACCGCCGCTGGCTGGCTGTTCTGGTTCGCTCTCGGTGCCGCGATCATCACCGCTGCGGTGTGGACTCTGGTCGGGATGCCCGACGACGCCGTCATCCGCACCATCACCGTGCTGGTCATCGCCTGCCCGCACGCACTCGGACTGGCGATTCCGCTGGTGGTCTCCATCGCCACCGAACGCGCCGCCCGCGGCGGTGTTCTGGTCAAGGACCGGCTCGCACTCGAAACCATGCGCACGGTGGACACCGTGCTGTTCGACAAGACCGGGACCCTCACCAAGGGTGAACCCACCGTCACCGCAGTCGAGGTGACCGGCGGGCGCACCGCCGACAACGTTCTCGCGCTGGCCGCTGCCGCAGAAGCAGATTCCGAACATCCACTCGCCCGTGCCATCGTCGAGGCCGCACGCGCGCGGAACCTGACGGTCCCGGCTGCAGCCGGCTTTCAGTCGTCCCCCGCCGTCGGGGTCGCAGCCGACGTCGACGGCGTCCGGATCCAGGTCGGCGGGCCGGCACTGCTCGAGCAGGAACACGGATCCGAACTCGCTGTCGCCGACCGGTGGCGCGGGGACGGGGCGATCATCCTGCACGTCCTCGCCGACGGGGCCGTGATCGGTGCCCTCGCGCTCGCCGATGAGATCCGGTCCGAGTCACGCACTGCGGTAGACGCGCTGCACGCGCGAGGAATCGCGGTCGTGATGATCACCGGTGATGCCGACGCCGTCGCGAAGTCCGTCGCCACCGAGCTCGGTGTGGACCGCTACTTCGCCGGGGTGAAACCGGAAGACAAGTCGCACAACGTCGCTGAACTCCAGAGCGAAGGCCGTACGGTGGCGATGGTCGGCGACGGAGTCAACGACGCCCCGGCTCTGGCGCAGGCCGATGTCGGTATCGCGATCGGGGCCGGCACCGACGTCGCAATCGCATCGGCCGGAGTGATCCTCGCCAGCGACGACCCGAGGTCGGTGTTGTCGGTGATCGAACTCTCGCGCGCCTCGTACCGAAAGATGAAGCAAAACCTCTGGTGGGCAGCGGGATACAACCTCATCTCGGTTCCGCTCGCGGCAGGAGTGCTCGCGCCGGTCGGGTTCGTGCTGCCGATGTCGATCGGCGCGATCCTGATGTCGCTGTCGACGATCATCGTCGCTGCGAACGCACAATTACTGCGTCGACTCGACCTCACACCCGACACCATCACCGGAGCGGTGAACGAGGGGAGTTCCAACCCTCCGTCGCAGCGCACACCGTCACTGTGAGAGCTGATCTCGTACCGGGAACGCAGCCCTGACAATTGTGGAACGTTGATGGCCGCACCTTCTCCGCCGGAGAGGATGCGGCCATCGTTGTCTATAGCGGGCCGGGTCAGCCGAGCAGCCGCTGCATGGTGTCGATTTCCTGCTGCTGGGTGGCGACGATGGTGCGGGCCATCTCCAGGGCGTCAGGATTGGAACCGTCTGCGATTTCGGTGTTGGCCATCTCGATGGCGCCGGTGTGGTGGGCGATCATCATCGTCAACCACTGGCGGTCGAATTCCGGTCCCGACGCTGCCATCAACGCGTCCATGTCCTGAGCGGTCATCATGCCGCTGCCGGAGCTGTGGTCCATCCCGCCCATGTCACCCATGTCACCCATGTCACCCCTGTCCATGTCGGGCATGGGCTGGCCCCACTCGGTGAGCCAGGTGGTCATCTGGTCCATCTCGGGCTGTTGCGCGGCGGCGATCGCCGATGCCAGCGACAGCACCTCCGGGTTGTCGGTGCGGCCGTTCGCCATGTCGGCCATCTCGACTGCTTGGGCGTGATGCGGGTACATCATCTGCGCGAACATCACGTCGGCATCGTTGAACTCTGCGGACGCGCTTGCTTGGGCCGAGGACATCGGTGCCGAGGACATCGATCCCATCGCATGGCCGTCCATCGACGAATCGGCCGCGTTGTCGCTACAGCCGACGACGAGGAACGCGCTCGCGGCGGCAGCAGCGATCGAGGCAATGACTTTGGTACGCATGAGGAAACTCCTTGCAAGAGTGGGTAGTGCAGAGAATTGGATGTCGTTCGATCCGCCGACAGACACGCGTCTGCCGGGCTCCCTGTCACACTCGCAAGGTCACCGATCTGTCCAACTCCCATAACGTCCACGGCGGCGCACGCTCAAGCGTGGAGTCGGCCCGTCCAATGATCCGGTTCACCGATGTCGGCGCCAGGTCGAGGGCTGCGCTCATCGCCGGGACCGTCAGCGCGGGCCACGACACCGTCGTGCCGACGCAGGGATGCATCATCTGGTGCCCCGACGGGCAGTCATGTTCCCCGGTCATCACCGGAACCGTGGCGTCCGTGTGGGACGGTGCTGCGAACGAGGCATGGCCGCCGCTCATCGATGTGGACATCGAGCCGGTCACGGGCATCGACATCGGTGTCACCGAATGCATCAACAGGACACCGAACACCGTCAGTGCAATCAGTAAAGCTGCCGTCGGAGCTGTGCCCCGTCGACCGTGCCGATTCACTGAGTGCATGCGGCCGATGATACCAACATATACCCCCTGGGGGTACGCCTGTCTCGTCGCGTTCGGTCGTCGAAGCATTTCGTCATGTCTTCGAGGTGTCGAGTCCGAGATCTGTTGCGCGGTTGTAGTCGTCGTCGATGAGCACCACGCTGCGATGTTCCCGGTCGAGTAGTGAGGCCGCGATCGAGGCGCGATAGCCGGAGGCGCAGTGCACCCACACTTTGCCGTCGGGAACTTCTGCGAGTCGGTGCGGCAGTTCGTGGAGGGGAATGTTGATCGCACCGGGGATGTGGCCGTCCGCGTATTCGGACTGTTGACGGGTGTCGAGCACTGCAATGTCCGAGTCCTCTGCGGCGAGTCCGGCGAAGTCGGACACTTCGTAGGACCGTACGCGCCCGTCGCTGGCGAGCGAATGAATCTCTCCGACAGCGGAGCCGGAGGGGTGGTCGATGCCGATACGTGCCAACTCCCTTGTGGCCTCGTCGATTTGATCGGATGTGTCGCCGATCAAGGTCAGCGGCGCACCCCACTGGTAGAGCCAGCCGAGGTAGGTGACGAATGTCGTCGACAGCTCGAAGCCCAGGGAACCGTCGAGATGCCCGGCTGCGAAGGCAGTTCGTGCGCGGAGGTCGACGACCCACTGGCCGTCGTCGATGCGCCTGCGTAGTTCGTCGGGGTCGACGGGCTCTGGGGTGGACAGATCGATCGGGGCCGGACCTTCGGTGTTGATGACGCCCATGTGGGCGTAGTACGCGGGGTAGGCCGACAATCCTGCGATCAATTCGTCGACGTACGTCTGCTCGTCCTGCGTCAGCGCAGGGTTGGACTGTTGCTGTTCACCGATGGTCGACGAGTCGCCGCTGGTGGGTGTGGCGGAGCAGAAGCTACCGAATCCGTGGGTGGGGTAGACCTCGACATCAGCGGGCAGTTCGGCGGCGATTCGACGGACCGAATGGAACTGAGCGTGGGTGAGCTTGTCGGTGTGCTCGGAGCCGAGCAGGTCGGTGCGGCCGGTCGATCCGTAGAGCATCGAGCCACCGGTGAAGATCGCGATCGGTTCGTCTCCGAGTTGCAGTACGTAGCTGACGTGATGATGGGTATGGCCAGGGGTGTGCATGACCTGAAACGTCGCCGATCCCGCGTCGACGACATCGCCGTCCCCCACTGCGCGCCGTTCGTATTCGACCGGGTCTCCCTCGGGGACAACGTATTCGGCTCCGGTGGCGCGTGCAAGCTCAAGTCCGCCGGTGACGTAGTCGTTGTGGATGTGGGTTTCGAGTACGTGGGTGATGGTGGCGTTCTTCTCCGCGGCCAGTGCCAGGACGCGGTCGATGTCACGTTGGGGATCGATCACCACTGCAACGCCGTCGTGGCTGATGAGATAGCTGCGGTCGCCCAGGCTCGAGGTTTCGATGATGGCGATATCTGGATCGGTCGTGCTCATGGGGTACTCCTACGGTGTTGTCGGGTCGGCCTCGTTTCTGACGTGAAATGTGTCGTTCAGGCCAGTGCGAGGAAGAGTTTTTCCAGTTCTGCTTCGGTCATGGGTTCTTTGTTGTCTGCGGTGTCGCCGGTCATGCATTCGCGGAGGCCGGTGGCGACGATCTTGAATCCGGCTTTGTCGAGGGCGCGGGAGACGGCGGCGAGTTGAGTGACGACGTCTTTGCAGTCGCGTCCGTTCTCGATCATGCCGATCACCCCGGCGAGTTGGCCGTGTGCGCGGCGCAGACGGTTGAGTACCAATGCGATGCTGTCTTCGTCGCCGATCATTGCGGTCTCCTGAGGGTGTGTGATGGTGGTAGTCGTTCCAGATTACCCCCGGGGGCATCGGTTCGGTGTGTGCAGTCGGTCATGACAGAACGAGGGTGTCGACAAGTACGTAGCCTGCGACGGCGAACACCAGGTAGGCGAACCACGTTCGCAGCTTGTCGGTGTCGATGCGTGTGCTCAGTTTTCCGGCGACCAGCGAGCCTGCGATCGCAGCACCGGCGAACGTGGCTGTCAGTGCCCAGTTTCCGCCGAGCCCGTCGGCCTGAGCGATCAGTCCGGCGGCGGAGTTGGCGACGATGACCACCAGCGACGTTCCGACAGCGACACTCATCTCGATTCCCAGCAGCAGCACCAGAGCGGGGATGATCAGAAATCCTCCGCCGACGCCGAACAGTCCGGTGAGAACACCGACACCGAACCCGGTCGGTATGGACCGTGGTGCGCATCGTCGCCAGTCGATCCCGGAATTTCCTGTCTTGCAGGCGGTTCCAACATCGTCGGTGCTGCGCAGCATCCGCGCCCCGGCGATGATCATGACGATCGCGAAGCCGATCATCACTGCGGCCTCGGGCAGATGCTTGCCCAGGGTGCTGCCGACCAGGGTGCCGACGATACCGGTGGCGGCGAAAATCGCAGCCAGTCGCCATTCGACGAGCTTCGCCCGCACCTTGGGGATGGCCCCGGTCGCCGAGGCGACACCGATCACCAGCAACGATGTCGGTATCGCCTCCGACAGGTCCATTCCGAGGGCGTAGACAAGAACCGGGACGGCGAGGATTGACCCGCCGCCGCCGAGGAGGCCGAGCAGGATGCCGACGGCGACGCCGAGGACCAGGGCCAGCGTCAGGGTCATCAGCTGTGGGCTGTGTCCTGGCCACCGAGTGCGTCGATGGCGGCCTGGAGCTTGGTGGTGGCCTCTGCGGCGACGTCGGAGAGTGCAGGTTCGCCGGTGGCTTGGACCATGATGTCGGGGTTCATTGCTTCGACGATGACCGATCCGGGTGTGGCGGTGTCGGCGCGGACGACGACATTGCACGGCAGCAGCAAGCCGATCTGGCGCATGACTCCGACGGCGCGGTGCGCGAGGGTGGGATTGCAGGCACCGAGGATGAGGTACTGCTCCATGTCCTCGTCGAGTTTGGCCTTCAGCGTGGCCTGCATGTCGATTTCGGTGAGAACACCGAAGCCCTGATCTGCGAGGGAGGGACTGCCCCAGCTTTGGTTGACATCTGATCTGTGAGGATCGCTCCTCACGGTGGAAGGATGTTCACCATGCCGAAAGCATTTCCCGAGGA